>WFRP01000256.1 GCA_015486505.1 Pseudomonadota bacterium
TAACCTGTAAGGTACTAATGCGGGAACAATCCCCGCAACCCAATTGGGCCTTTGCGGCCCGCAAATAAGTACTCTTATCAGAACATTTTCTTGTTTTTACAGTTGAAAAAAGCTGTCGAAAAAAACAAGAAAATAACCTGTAAGGTACTAATCATTTTATATTGTGCTGAAAATGACGACAAAGCAGTCCCCGGAAGAATGCCTTAAACTAGGCCTGTTGCTGATTGATAAAGGTTTCATCACCTCAGAGCAGCTTCACACCGCCCTGAATCTGCAGCGGGCGACACCGCCGAACTCACCGGACTACAAATATCTGGGCCAGATCCTGGTCGAACAAGGGTATATTGATACCCAGCAGCTCCAATTCATAATGCAGAAATTCAACAAGAAAAGTCGCCTGGGCGACATACTGCGGCGCTGCAACGCCATCACTGAACATAAACTAAAAATCGCCCTCGCCGAACAGCAAAAAACCGGCGAACGTCTGGGAACGATTCTCTTGAAAAAAGGCATGGTCACCGATGAAACCATGCGCCAGGCTTTAAGCAGCCAGCTCAATATCCCTTACGTTGACATCAAGCGACTCAATATCGACCCCAACCTGACTAAAATAGTCAACCGCGACTACGCCTCAAAACATAAGATTATCCCTATATCCATGACTGATACCAGTATCACTCTGGCCATGGATGACCCCACCGAAACTGAAGTCACGGCTGAACTGGAAATGTTTACCCGCCTGAAGGTCAATGTTGTCACTTCATCACAAAGCGCCATCAAAAGCGCTTTCAACCGACTCTATCCGGACGAGACTCAGGCTGGCCCCGATAACGCCGGCCTTTCCGATGAAAACGACAGCGCTCCGGAAATAAGTTTTGATTTAAATGACGACTCAACCGAGGAACTCCGTAAGCCCCAGTATGTTGAGGCGCACGAGAGCAAACGGGCCGATCTGGTCGTCCAGAAGATTCTCAGCTGGGCTCTGCAGAAACAGGCTTCAGATGTTCATCTGGAAAATATGCATCATCATATGATCGTCAGATTCAGGATTGACGGCCTGCTGCAGGAGTTTGAGCTCGGCAGTCTCCAGAATGACATCAACCGCTTTCACCGGGAAATTGTCTCCCGGATCAAGATCTTGGGCAAACTTGATATTGCGGAAAGACGTCTACCCCAGGACGGCAGTTTCCGCTCTCATATTGTCCGGGAAGGCCAAAAAATCAATATTGACTTTCGCATATCGATTATCCCCTCCTATTACGGTGAAAATATCGTCATCCGGATTCTCGATTCACAAAAGGCCCCTTCGACCATTGAGAACCTGCGATTTTCTCCGAAACTTACTGAAAAAATGACCAGGCTGTTCCAGGCGAACACCGGCATCATCCTGGTCACGGGGCCGACCGGGTCCGGCAAAAGCACTACCTTGCAATCAGGCTTACTGACCGCTTATCGTCCCGGCTTGAAAATAGTTACCGCCGAAGACCCGATTGAGTATGTCTATGATCACTTTATGCAGTGCGAGGTTAACGAAAAGATCGGCTTGACCTTTGCTTCCTACATCCGGGTTTTTCTGCGCCATGACCCGGAAATAATCATGATCGGTGAGATTCGCGACAGTGACACCGCCGAGATGGCGGTCCGCGCGGCTCAGACCGGACATCTGGTCCTCAGCACCCTGCATACCAACGACTCGCTCGGAGCTATCTCCCGCCTGGTCGGCCTGGGTATCGAGCCCAGCATGATAACCTCATCGCTTATCGGAGTCATCTCCCAGCGTCTGGCGCGCCGGGTCTGCGAAAACTGCGCTGAGCCCTACACTCCCGATCCGGAACTTGTAAATGAATTTTTTCCGACCCCGCCGACAGACATCGAATGGCGCAGGGGAATCGGCTGCAACGAATGTAACCACACCGGTTACCGGGACCGGATAGCCATTGCCGAACTCTGGGAACCCAGCTACCACGACATATTGCTGATCAACAAAAAAGCCGAGCTTGAAGAATTGAGAGTCAGTGCCCGCGACAGTATGATTCCTCTGATCGAAGAAGCGATTATAAAATTAAAAACCGGCGAAACAACTCTGGATGAACTTACCCGGATAATTCCTTTCTCATTCATTAAAGACTACCGTGAACAATTAGTACCTTACAGGTCATTTTCTGCACCAAAAAACAAGATTTAATAATCAGAAAATGTTCTGATAAGAGTACTTATTTGCGGGCCGAAAACTTTCTTTTGGGTTGCGGGATCGGTTCCCGCATTAGTACCTTACAGGTTATTTTCGGTTTGAAAAAACAAGAAAATGTTCTGATAAGAGTACTTATTTGCGGGCCGAAAACTTTCTTTTGGGTTGCGGGATCGGTTCCCGCATTAGAACAAGGTAATAAGGTAAAACATTATGCCCTATGAACTGAAAATTGAGACCGCCTTTGCCGCCGCTCATAATCTGCTTAATTACTGCGGCCAATGTGAAAATCTGCACGGTCATAACTGGAAAATCGAAATTTACATCCAGGGCTCGAAACTTGACCAAAGCGGAATGCTGATTGACTTCAAAATTCTGAAAGAACAGACCAACAACATCCTTGACACCCTGGACCATACTTACCTGAATGAATTGCCGATTTTTGCCGGCAAAAGCCCGTCGTCCGAACTGATCGCCGAATATATTTTTGTCGAGCTTGAAAAAAAACTGGCGGAGCTCCCGGTTCAAGTTAAAAAGATTGTCGCCTGGGAGTCGGAGAAAGCCGCCGCCTCTTATTTTCGTTAACGTCTATCCGGCAATATCCAATGAGGACAGGAAAATGGGCAACAGCATTCATGACACCCAGAAAATGCAGGACTTCCGGCAGATTGACATTAATAAAGTCGGTGTTAAAGGGGTAAAATATCCGATTACCGTGCTTGATAAAACCAATGGCGTCCAGCACACGACCGGCTTATTCAATATTTACGTCGGGCTCCCGCACCGCTTCAAGGGCACTCATATGAGCCGATTTGTCGAGGTCATCAACAAATATCACAAAAAGATCGGTATCAGTATTTTCCCGACCATTCTCGGCGAGATTCGCGATCACCTCGAAGCTGAGTTCGCCCATCTCGAGATTACCTTCGACTACTTTATCGAAAAAGAGGCCCCGGTTTCCAGAGCCAAAAGTATGATGAATTACGAATGCGCGTTCATCGGCAGCCAGACCGCCAAAGAGATGGATTTTCATGTCAAAATCAAGGTGCCGGTCACCAGCCTCTGCCCCTGTTCCAAAGCAATCAGTGAAAACGGAGCCCACAATCAGCGCAGCACCGTAACCGTCAACTTCAGTTTTAATAAATTTGTCTGGATCGAAGATATGATTGAAACCATTGAAAGCGCCTCAAGCTGTGAAGTCTATCCGCTCTTAAAGAGGCCGGACGAGAAATTCGTCACCGAAAAGGCCTACAACAACCCGATGTTTGTCGAAGATATGGTCAGAGATCTCTTCCAGCGCCTGCAAAATGACTCTAATATTATCTGGTTTACAATTGAAGCGGAAAATATGGAAAGCATTCACAATCACAGCGCCTACGCTTTTGTGGAAAAGTACCGATAAAATTATTTCGTAACTATTCAGCCGAATCCGGGGTCGGGCGCGGTTTTTCTCCGCCAGGCGTTAAGATTTCTGTTTTTCCTTACGCTCGCTGCGCCCGCCTTGCAAAACTCGCTTACGCTCAAACAGTTGCAATGCTAATGGGCTCCCGCTCGCTTCCGAAAAACAACGAAATCGTTTCCGCAACCGCTTACGAAAAACCATCCCCGCCCCCTCCAGAAGGTGGGGGATAAAATTTGGCTGAATAGTTACATTATTTCTTTCAACAATTAATATTTATGGACAACAATAAATGAAAGCACTGCTTCTCTGGGGGTTGGCATATCTTTTAGGTTCTGTTCCGGTGGGAATTCTGGTTTCTGAATGGTTTAACAGCGGCGATCCGCGGAAATCAGGCAGCGGCAACATCGGCGCTACCAATATTGCCCGGACCGCCGGTAAAAAAGCCGGGCTTATCACTCTCGGCGGTGATTGTCTGAAAGGATTTCTGGCCGTTCTCCTGGCGCGTTGGTTCGGCGCCGGAGACGGGGTGGCCGCGATTGCCGGCCTCGCGGCTTTCGCCGGCCATCTTTACCCGGTTTTTCTCGGGTTTAAGGGCGGCAAGGGGGTGGCCACGGCTTTAGGCATATTCCTCGCGCTGGCACCGGGCGCAACTTTAATGGGAATCCTGATTTTTGCACTGGTTACCGGCATATCAGGCTTTGTCTCTTTAGGCTCGATTGCCGCCGCTTTCACTATGCCGGTCTTTATCTGCCGGACCGGCGCCGGCTGGAAGATCGTTTACTGCGCTATGCTTATATCCGCTCTTATAATCTACAAACATAAAGACAACATCCTGCGTCTCTGTCAAAATCAGGAAAACCGCCTTTTTTAGTACCTTACAGGTTATTTTCGGTTTGAAAAAACAAGAAAATGTTCTGATAAGAGCACTTATTTGCGACCAGCGGAAGTGCCCTTGGGGTGCGGGCCACAAAGCTTTGTTTGGGTTGCGGGGAGTGTTCCCGCATTAGTACCTACATTGATTTCAGGCGCGAATTCCGCCGCCGCTCTTTTTTACTGAGCCGCCGGGGATTGCCTTTTTTACGGGTCAGGTGACGCCGGTTGGCGCTACCCTCTTCCTCATCACCAAGCCCTTCATCCTGACTTAACACCAGCAACATTCGCTGGACAAAGTCCCCGGAGGCCAGCACTATGGCACCGCTCCTTTCCGCGGCCCCGACAACCTCGCGATCGGAAGTTACGATAGTCAATCCGGAACCATATTGATGAGCCATCCGCATTAAAAGCTGATCGGCGCTTTGTCCGGCGCTGGAAAAAGTTACCTTAATCCCGCTTTCAGAATAGTTCCGCGGCTCACCGCTGAGCGCCCGGCCGCCGTCGTAAACCACGGTCAGCCGATTCTTACTCAACCTGCGATACTGCACCAGCAACCGGTTCAACTCTTCCCGCTCGGCTTCAAGATCAAGCCGGCCTAAAGCCTCTCCGGTCATCTCCGCGATCACATTATAACCATCCAACGCCAGCCACATAGAAAGTTCCGTAAATGAAGTATCAACCAAAAAAGGGACCATACCTTAAACACAAGTTTAAGGTATGATCTCTTCTAAGTAACGCTTTGTAACAATCTGAAATTATTAAAATTTTATCTGTGCCTATCCGTGTCCATCTGTGGTTCAACCAAAAAATAGAAACCACAGATGAACGCAGATTAACCCAGATTTAGTACCTCTCACGTTACTTGTATATATGTGGCCGCGATAGCGGTCTGAGGTGCTTTTTAACAGATTAGCAATCCACAAAAAAGCCCTAATCTTGCGGCAGTTTGTCCTCAGGTTCGAACTTGCCGGCTTCACGTTCGGCAAAAAACTGTAGGGCGACCGCGGGGAAAAGCGCGTAAGAAAGAACATCTTCGACACTTTTGGCCTTATCGCCAAGCTCAGCCGTCAGTTTATCCATTTCCGGCGGCAAAAGATCGGCCGGCCGGCAGGTTATCGGTTCCTCTTTCTTTAAAGCTTTTTTCTGAACTTCGGCATTAAAAGGCGCTACCGAACGGCCGTACATTCCTTTCAGAACATTTTTCGACTCGTTCGGAATCATCATATAGCGCTGGCCGGTAATTACATTCAAGGTCGCCTGGGTACCGACAATCTGGCTGCTCGGAGTTACCAGCGGCGGATAGCCGAAATCCTTACGCACCCGGGGGATTTCCTCAAGCACATCTTTCAATTTATCAATCGCGCCCTGATCCCGGAGCTGGCTTTCAAGGTTGGACATCATACCGCCCGGTACCTGATAGATCAAAACATTGGTATCAACTCCAGTAAAACCACTCTCATAAGCGGCATATTTTTTCCGGACCTCTTTCATATAGGCGGCAATTTCCGCCATTGCGGCAATATCGAGGCCGGTATCGTATTCAGTGCCTTTAAGTGAGGCCACCAGGCTCTCGGTCGGCGGCTGCGACGTTCCGGACGAAAGTGAGGAAATCGCGCAGTCAACAATATCAACCCCGGCTTCGGCCGCTTTCAGATAGGTCATCGGCGCCATACCGCTGGTACAGTGGGCGTGCAGATGAATCGGGATATCGACTTCACTCTTGATCGCTTTGACCAGATCATAGGCATCATAAGGAGCCAGGAGACCGGCCATATCCTTGATGCAGATGGTATCGGCACCCATCCCGGCAAGCTCTTTGGCCATTTTCACAAAATAAGCGTTATCGTGTACCGGACTGATTGTATAACTTACGGTAGCTTCAGCAATCTTACCGGCTTTCTTGACCGCGGCCATAGCCGTCCGCATATTCCGGGGATCATTCAAGGCATCAAAAATGCGGAAGACATCCATACCGTTGGCGGCGGCCCGCTCGACGAATTTTTCCAGCACATCATCGGCATAATGACGATAACCCAGGATATTCTGCCCCCGCAGCAGCATCTGCAGCCGCGTATTGGGAATCGCTTTGCGCAGGGCGCGCAGGCGTTCCCAGGGATCTTCCTTCAAAAACCTTAAACAGGTATCAAAAGTCGCCCCGCCCCAAACCTCCAGGGACCAGTAGCCGATGCGATCAAGTTTCTCAGCAATCGGCAGCATATCTTTCGTCCGCATTCTGGTTGCCAGCAACGATTGATGTGCATCCCGTAATACAGTATCAGTAATCTGTAATTTACCCATGTCTAACCTCCTGATGAGCGGTCAGCCGCTCCGGTTGAAATTGTACACTGTATACCGTCTACAATCGGAGAAAAAAAGCGCGACCCCGGAAACTTGAGATCACGCCGATAAAAAATCCTTACTCAATAACCGCGATAACGGTGTCTGACTCAACGGCATCGCCAACCGCAACGTTAATGGCCTTGACTTCACCATCGACCGGAGAAACAACCGGCATCTCCATTTTCATAGCTTCAAGGATTACAACTTCATCGCCCTCTGCGACCTTATCACCTACTTTAACTTCAACCTTAAAAATTTTACCCACCATCGGGGAGACTACTTCAGCCATCGTTTTTCCTCCATATCCAGTTATTTATGATTTATTTTGACTTGATCTTGAATTTTAAGCCAATTTGAAAGGAGACGCTTATCACATCACTTTCCCTTTTGCAACAATTTTTCCACCTTTTCTTTAATCTTCTGATTTTCCTCTATCTTGAGCGACTGACGATAGCTCCGCACAGCTTCAGCGTCACGGCCAAGTTTTGCGTATATATCACCGAGATGCTCAAACAGCACCGGATCGTCATCTACCTTGGCCTGCGCCTTAAGCAGATATGTCAGAGCTTTCTCATAATCTCCACGCGTAAAATAAAGCCAGCCGATGCTGTCTAAAATATAGCCGCTGTCCGGCTTGATGGTCAAGGCCCGCTCGAGCAGCCGTTCGGCATCATCAAGCTGTACTCCCTGCTCAACATAGGTGTAACCGATAAAATTTAAAACAGTTGCGTCATCAGGATCATCCTTGAGCAGGCCCTGCATAACCTTAATACTCTCGGCCACCTGACCGAGATCATTATAAACCACGCCAAGAGCAAAACGCAGTTTATAATCGTCCGGATACTGTTGCAGGGCTTTTTTAAGGATATCAAGCGCGCCCTGATCATCGCCCTGTTTCTGGTGCAAAGAGGCAAGCATCCGGTAAAGTCCGACTTTCTCGGGATATTTTTCAATCAGTTCATTCAGGACATCTTCACAGAGCTTAAACTCTTTCCGTCCTTCATAAACAAAGGCCGCGTGCACCCGGGCATCATAAAAAAGATCATCGGTCTCCGGAATCTCCAGAAACAGTTTCAAGGCCTCATCCGGTTTTGACAAGGCCTCGAGACTGGAAGCAAGATAGAAGGTAATCCGGTATTTTTGCGGATATTCCGTATGCAGCTCTTCCAGAATTTCAGCCGCTTCCTGATATTTACCCTGTTGAAAGTAGATCAGGGCTATCTTGATATTAATACTTGCGGGGACATCGCCCAGCTTTCGTAAACGTTTAAAAATCTCCAGGGCCGCATCCAGATCGCCGTCACCGACCAGCAATTGTCCCAAACGCTCCAACGCCTGGCGATCACCGTCATCGATTTCGAGCAGCTTTTTATAAGCCTTGACCGCCTCCTCACGCCGCTCGGTAAATTCATAGATTAAGCCCAGACTAAGCCAGGCGTCGGCCAGTTCCGGATCAATCTGCAGAGCTTGTTTGAAATAGCGTTCAGCATCGTTGTAAAGTTTCAAATCAGCGTAAATTTTACCCTGATAAAAAGGGGCCAGAACATCGTCGGGATGTTTTTTACGATAATCACTTAAAAGTTCCAGGGCTTTTTCATACTCAGCGGATTCAGCGTAAAGCGCCACCAGATAAAACAGAGCCTCACTGTCATCCGGATTCTCGGCCAGGAGATCGTCATACTGCTTAAGCGCCCGTTTTTTATCGCCGCCTACGGTATAGATTCCGGCCAGCAGACGCCGGGCCCGCTGATTACCAGGGGCAAGTTCCAGCGCGGCTTCGGCATTCACCATAGCATCACTTAACTGACGATACTTGAATAAAAGTTCGGCCAGTTCCAGACGCAGATAGAGGGAATCGGGATCGGCTTTGACCGCCCGTTCAAGACTCTGCAGCGCCCCGGCCCGAGCTTCGTTGCCTTTCTGATAACGTAACCAGTTATAAACGGAGAAATAATAGAGAGACTCGGCTGAAACCCCGTCGGACAGGGGCGCGGCCGATTTGGTCAACTTCATGGTAGCCTGACGCTCAACCGGTGGTTTTTCGGTGCTGCAACCGGAAAAAAGAGCCCCAGCCGAAAAAATCACGAGCCCGGCAACCATTGTCACCGAAAAACTATTGCGGCGCTTTAACAAACGCGAAATCAGCCCCAACCTGAATAAATTAAAAAAACTTTCTCTTCGCAATCTCAATCCTTTATAAAAAGTATCCCAGACCGCTATCGCGGCCACATATATACAAGTAACGTGAGAGGAACCAAATCTGTGTTTATCTGCGTTCATCTGTGGTTTCTACTTTTTTGTTGAACCACAGATGGACACGGATAGACACAGATAAAATCTACATAATTTCCTACA
>WFRP01000257.1 GCA_015486505.1 Pseudomonadota bacterium
GCAGAAAATAACCTGTAAGGTACTAATGCGGGAACAAATCCCACAACCCAATCGGGCCTTTTCGGCCCGCAAATAAGTACTCTTATCAGAACATTTTCTGACTATTAAATCTTGTTTTTTTGTGCAGAAAATAACCTGTAAGGTACTAATGGACTTCCGCTCGCTTCCGAAAAACAACGAAATCGTTTCCGCAACCGCTTACGAAAAACCACCCCCGCCCCCTCCAGAAGGTGGGGGCGGGGTAAAATTTGGCTGAATAGTTACCATTTTATTTACTGGTTTGATAATAGCGCTTTCCCGTGTGTTCCTGCGCCTTAATTTCGTCCTTTTCGAGCAGTAAGTCAAGAATTTTTATGACTTCGGCTTTTTTTAAGCCCAGAGCGTTTTTCAGGTCATCCGCGGTACAGGGGCGGCGTTTCAGGGTTGCGAGAATAGTCTCCCTGGTTTTTTCAAGCGAATTGTCGGCGGCGGCATTGCGCTTGAACGGCGCGATAATTTCGGCCGCGGGCCCGAAACCGGGTAAGAGGCTTTTGAGAAAACTGTCGCTGACCGCCCGGGCCTGGCTCAGAACCCCCGGCCTAACGACCGTATTTAACTGAATTTTATCCGGTTGAATCGCGCCCGCGGCCTGAATCAGCCGTTCAATCTCGGCAGGGCTATCGTTGATTCCGGCGCAGAAGAGGATTTCGAGCCAGATTTTTCCGGGATATTCACGGCGTAAGGCGCTGAGTCCGGCGATAATTTCCTGACTTTTAAGCCCGGCGGCCGGACGGTTGAGGAGTGTAAAAATTTCTTCTGAAACGACATCAAGCGACGGCAGAATCAGATCGATATCCAAAACCTCCCGCCGCACTTCCGGGCGGCTGAACAGGGTGCCGTTGGTCAACAGGGCGATTGGCGTTTCGCTTAAGCGGCGCAGCAGTTTTATAACCCGGGGCAGAGCCGTATTCAGGGTGGGCTCGCCCGAGCCCGACAGCGTAATAAAATCGATTTTTCCGGCAGCCGGATTGTCGGCAAAAAACTCTTTTATTTCAGCTTCCAATTCGGTCACAGGCACATATTCGGCCCGGCGGCTGACCGGAGTCGCGGTTTTTCCCAACTCACAGTAGATGCAATCTAAAGTGCAGGTTTTAAAGGGGACCAGATCAATTCCCAGCGAAAGCCCAAGCCGCCGCGAAGGCACCGGACCGAAGATATGTGAGGGCATGTTTATTTTCAAAAAAGTTCTCGTTTAATCTTTTTCCACATCTCCCGGACCACCTGGCTGACCAGGCCGCAATCGTATTCGGCGACACTCTGCCGGGCGACCTGGGCTTTATTGACCACCGGGTCGAGCGGGATTTCGCCGACCAGCTCCAGATTATTCTCGCGGCAGTAGTTACGAATCTTCCGGGTGTTAATCAGGTTTAAGTCATAACGGTTGATACAGATTAAAGCCGGAATATCGAAATGGCGGCAGAGGCCGTGGACCCGTTCCATATCGTGAATACCGGAAAGGGTCGGTTCGGTGACAATCAGAACCAGATCAACGCCGGTAATCGCGGCGGTTACCGGACAGCCGATGCCCGGCGGGCCGTCGTTGATGATTAGATCAAGTTTATCCGTTTCGGCAATTTGTTTGGATTGGCGGCGAACCAAAGCGACCAGTTTGCCGGAATTATCTTCGCCGATGCCGAGGCGGGCGTGCACCATTTTCCCGGCGCGGGTCGCCGAAATAAACCAGCGGCCGTTAACGGTATCGAGCATAGAGATTGCTTTTTCCGGGCAGGCCCAGGCGCAGAGAGCGCAGCAGTCGCAGGCGAATTCATTGATTTCAGGCCCCGTTTCTTCGGAAAAACTGATAGCATCGTAGCGGCATAAACGAAAACATTCGCCGCATTTAGAGCATTTATCATAGTTTATCCGCGGCGCGCGGCCGCCGATAAAATCATTGCGCGCAAGCTCTTTCGGGGTTAAAATCAGGTGCAGATCCGCGGCATCAACATCGCAGTCGGCTAAAACCTTATTTTCAGCCAGAGTCGCGAAAGCGGCGGTTACCGTGGTTTTGCCGGTGCCGCCCTTGCCGCTGATGATGGTTAGCTCTTTCATTTTTTAACCTCCGCGACAATTTTTGCGTAGAGATCCTGAAAGCGGGCGCGTAAATCGGCGCTGTGCTGCACCGCGGCTTCGCCTTTGGAATAGGCAAAGGCCAAATCACGATTAAAAGGAATCTCCAAAAGAAGCGGGATTTTTTCCTGCCGGCAATATTTTATAATCTCGTCATCACCGCTGTCGGCGCGATTGATAACGATGCCGCAGTTGATTTCAAGCTGCCGGGCGACCCCGACCGCCAGTTTAAGATCGTTAAGACCGAACGGGGTCGGCTCGGTGACAAAAACACAGAAATCACTGCCGATTAAGGTTTGTACCATCGGGCAGGAGGTGCCCGGCGGGGCGTCAAGAATGACAAAGCGGCCGTTATCGATCAAATTTTTGGCCTTTTTTATGATCGGCGGGGTCAGGGGATTGCCGACATTGGAAACCCCGTGAGTAAAAGTAAAACTTTCACCGGATACCGATTGAGCCCGGCCGTTTTCGAGTTTGCCGATAATCTTGGCGGTTTCGCTAATGGCTTTTTCCGGGCAGACCAACATACAGGTTCCGCAGCCGTGACAGAGATCGTTGAAAACCATAACTTTTTCGCCGATGACGGCCAGGGCGTTAAATTCGCAGGCGTTAGCGCAGGTGCCGCAGTGCGAGCAAAGTTCCGCGTCAATCCGCGGCACCGGCACTTCCACTGCGATTTTCTGCTCGATCTCAGGTTTTAAAAAGAGATGGCCGTTGGGCTCTTCAACATCGCAGTCAAGATATTGGGCCTGGGCGGCGACCAGGGCGAGATTGGTGGCAATCGTGGTTTTTCCGGTTCCGCCCTTGCCGCTGGCAATTGCGATAATCATTGTCTTAAGCCGCGCCCCCGGCCGCCGTTGCCCCGGCCCCGGCCGCGGCCCGGCCCCTGGCCGCCGCCCCGGGGAAGCCCGCCCTGACCGCGGCCGTAAACCACCGCATCGGTATTCGCGCCGGCGGCTTCCGGTTTAAGTTCATCGGGGTTGATTTTTCGCAGTTGATCATTAAAGTCGGAGTTACTTGCACGGTTGTCAACCGGACGGCAGCGGCCCTGGCCGCGACCGGTCATCGGGCCTTCATTCTGCGGCCCTTTTCCATTTAATCCAGGCATAATTTTCTCCATTAACTGGTTATTTTGTAACTATTCAGCCAAATTTTACCCCCCCACCTTCGGGAGGGGGCGGGGGTGGTTTTTCGTAAGCGGTTGCGGAAACGATTTCGTTGTTTTTCGGAAGCGAGCGGGAGCCCATTAGCATTGCAACTGTTGGAGCGTAAGCGAGTTTTGCAAGGCGGGCGTAAGCGAGCGTAAGGAAAAACAGAAATCTTAACGCCTGGCGGAGAAAAACCGCGCCCGACTCCGGATTCGGTTGAATAGTTACGTTATTTTTTAAAAACGCTGAATCGCATACTCTTTCAGCTCGTCCGCCCGCCATTTGCTGATAACTTCTTTGAGCGGCAGACCGGCCGGAGCGAGCAGCATTTTAATCTTAGCTGCTTCCAGAACCTGTACCGCCTTGGGGCCGTACTGGCCGCTGATGACAATATCGACATTGCGGTTAATCAGAGCCTGAGCCGCGCCGGTACCGGCTCCTGATGTCGCCTTGATACCGGCATTTTCAAACCATTCAAATTCTTTGCTTTCACTGTCGTAGACGGCAAAACAGGGACAGCGTCCGAAACGCATCTCCAGGCTGGCCGCGTCTCCGGCCGTGGTTACACTGACGGCAATTTTCATGAGCAGCCTCCCCCGTGATCGTGGTCATGGTCGTGACTGCAGCCGGAAGCGCCGGAGATTTCACCGTTAAGATAGGCTTTTAGGACATTGCCGACATTGCCGCCGACTCCGGTGACGACTTCAATGCCGAAACCTGCAAACATATCAATCGCTTTCGGGCCCATGCCGCCGGCAATAATCACATCAACCTCCAGAGAGTTGACAAAACGGGGTACCTGGCCCGGTTTGTGCTCATTGAAATAAGGATTTTCTACAACCTCAGTTGCGGAAATGCTGTTGTCATCGGCGACCTGGGCGACAAGATAGGCCGGACAGCGGCCGAAATGCATACTCATTTCACCTTCAAGACCAAGTTTGTCGTTGGCCGCTAACGCAATCTTTTTCATTGTTTGTTCCTCCTGATGTTATTATGTTAGACTAACTTTTCTTTCCGAAAAAAGCCCCGCCGGGAAGACTTTATCAGGTTTAACCAGCGGTGCTGATTTCGAACTTAACTATAATTAATCAGCTGTTTACTCTTCAATAAAGCAGAGATTTTCCTCATCACCGGTAACCCAGGCCTTTTCGTAGCTATCCTTAAAAACAAATTCGCACAATGGTTTACGGGGTGGAGCTTTACTCTCTTTGGCCGGAACCCCCAGCGGCATCAGGGTTACAACCTTGACCGAATCGGGCAGATTGAGAACCTTGCCCGCGGCATCGGCATCGAAAAGGCCTAAAATAACTGAGCCTAAACCCAGGTCATGGGCCGCCAGCGAGATATTCTGCGTGGCGAGGCCGACATCATAGAGATACCAGTTGTCGCCTTTGCTGGTTGCGGCCTGATCTTTGTAGAAACCGGATTTACCGAGTTTGCCGCAGGCAACGATCACCACCGGGGCATTGATTGTCGCTTTGCGGGCCGGATTGCTTTCCGGCATGGTTTCGGCCAGTTTTTCCTTGATTGCCTGATCCCGGACAATAATAAATTCCCAGCACTGCGTATTCGCCCAGGAAGGAGCAATGCGCGCCGCCTCCATAATAACTTTCAACTGCTCGTTGCTGATATCCTGATCTGTAAACCTTCTGACACTGCGGCGCTGAGCTATACATTGCTGAGTTTCCATTAATCTGTCTCCTTTGATTAAATCTCAATCTTTGAGCTGGGATTTCATTGCCGCGGTAATTTCAGTAAATGCCTGGGCTGCTTTGGTTTCCGGAAAAGCCGCGACAAACGGCTGGCCGGCATCACCCTGAATTACGACTTGCGGATCCAGCGGCACCGCTCCCAAAAACTTGACTTTCAGGTCTTCCGCGGCTTTGCGGCCGCCGCCCTGCTTAAACAGATCGATAGCTGCGCCGCAGTGCGGACAGTTAAAACCGCTCATGTTCTCAACAATCCCTAAAACCGGTACCTCAATCTGCTGACTGAAGACCACCGATTTGCGGGAATCCAAAAGGGCCACATCCTGCGGGGTCGTAACGATAACGCTGCCGTCCATCGGTTTGATTACCTGGGCGACACTCAAGGGCTCATCACCGGTTCCCGGGGGCAGGTCGATAATCAGAAAATCGAGCTCGCCCCACTGGACATCGGCGACAAACTGGCGAATTACCGTATGTTTCAGCGGCCCGCGCCAGACTACCGGATTATCGGGATTTTCCAGCAGAAAAGCCATTGAAACTACGGCGAGGTTATCGATGACCGGCTCCGGAATAATGCCGTCGGCCCCGGCCTGCAGACGCTTATTGTCAAGCCCCAGCATCTTCGGAAGATTGGGGCCGTGAATATCGGCATCCAAAAGCCCGACTTTATGGCCCTGTTTCGCCAGGGTGACGGCCAGGCTGACCGCGACCGTACTTTTGCCGACGCCGCCTTTGCCGCTCATAACCGCGATGCGATGTTTAATATTGGAAAGCCGGCTTCGTAAAACCCGCTCTTCCTGTTTCTGCTTCTCTTCGGCGGAACAGCTCTCGGAACTGCCGCAGCTGCTGCAGCTTGCGCCCTCACTACATTTTTCAGTCATTGGATTTGTCCTTACTGTAAAAAATTCATTAAAATTTTTGTGGTCACACTTGCACAAGATAGTCCCTATTATCAGAATGTCAAGGGTTAACACCACATAAAAATCACTTTCATTCTCTTTTTCGTCGATTTTTTGTTGCCAAAATTTATTCTCTGGAATAGAGTGCGGGAAAATTAAATTACAGATTATTTGAGGATTTTATGCGGATTGCAGTAATTGACGGCCAGGGCGGCGGCATCGGCAGCGCGGTTATTCGCCGGCTTAAAGATGAATATGGGGAGAAGGTCGAGATCTGGGCGCTGGGCACCAACGCGATTGCGACGGCGGCAATGATGAAAGCCCGCGCCAATCGCGGCGCTACCGGCGAGAACGCGATTGTCTGCTCTGTGCCCCGGGTTGAGGTGATTATCGGCACCATCTCTTTAGTTATGGCTCACGCTATGATGGGGGAGTTGACCCCGGCGATGGCGGAAGCCGTGGCGACGGCGTCGGCGCGCAAGTTATTGCTGCCTTTAACCCAGGAGAATCTGACGGTAGTCGGGGTCCAGAAAGATCACCTGCCGGTCTTGATTGACAACCTGATTCCCCTGTTGAACGAGGAGCTTGCCCAGGATGTGTGAAGCCAATGCCTATCTTGAAGAAAACGGCCGGGAAGTTTTGCTTATGGAAGGGGTTTTTGTCGTAAAAACCGAAGCCGGCCCGCAAGGGGAAAGGGTAGTCCTGGAAAATATTTTCGGTGAGCAGCGCGTAATCGATGCTGAGCTCAGCCGGATTTCTCTAATGGAACATAAAATTGTTTTTCAGCGTAATCCTTAAATACCCATAAGTCAAGCCTGACCCCCCTAGCCCAAGCCTGACCCCCTAACCCCAAAGCTATGACCCCAAAACCAACCCAATCCATGCTTAACAATGAATTGAATGCCGTAGTTATGCCGGATGGCTCGCTGCTGCTGGAGTGGTCGCCGGTGGCCGGCGGCCGCCGGGTGGCGAGTGGTTTGCAGGATGAGATTTACGCTCACTACTCAGCCGCTGACAACCGGGACTGGCTCTTTAATTTAGGGTTTAGTAACCATAAAGTTATACTGTCCGAGTCCCTTGATTTCTGGCGTAAATTTGCGTTTTCTTTCGTGCGTAAGCTTAAATCGATTCCGGAAATTGAAGCTTTGCGGGAGCAGGTAGTTGTTGAATTTTCGCAGGAGGAAGCTTTACACTTTTTAGATAACGCGCCCTTGATGCCGGGGCGTGAATATCTTAATAAAGAACTCCTGTTTGAGTTGTGGCAGGAGCTTAATCATATTTTTGCGGCAAAGATTACTGACTTTTCGGGGTCGGTGGCTGATTTTGTCAAAAAGTTAAGCCCGGATATTCATCTGGCCGGCCGCATCTATTTTCACCTGGTCGAGAATAAAAACCAGGTTGAACCGTTTGCCTTTATGGCAACCTATACAACCCGGCTTGATGATACGGGCACATCGCGCCATCTGCCGCTGAAATATGCCTTGAAAGAGTATGAGGATGATCCGGAAAAACTTCTGCAGCTGCTGGTTACCGTTGATGAGGCGGCGTTAAAGAGCGAGTTGGTTTCAGGTTTGCGGGAGAGTGGCGAGCTGTTTCAGCCGCTGGCCTGGTCGGCGGCGGAGGCCTTAACTTTTTTTAAGGAGATCCCGCTTTACGAGGAGGCCGGGATTTTATGCCGGATTCCCAACTGGTGGAAGGGCAAGTCTGCCCGGGTGGGGCTGCAGCTCAATCTTGGCGAAAAAGAGCCGGCCCGGGTCGGGCTTAACGCGCTGCTTGATTTTAAGCCTCAATTGATGGTGGGCGAGACTGAAATTTCAGTCGAGGAGGCGCGCGCTCTTCTCGATGAATCTGCGGGGCTCGCTTTTTTGAAAAACAGGTGGGTCGCGGTTGATCCGGAGCGGCTGAAGAAAACCCTGGCCGCCTATGATGCGGCCTGCGCGCTTAATCGTAATGAGGGTATCAGCCTGCTGGAGGCGATGCGCCTCTCTTTGAATCCGCAAAAACTTATCGGTGATGACGAGCTTGAAATCGTTGCGGGGGTCGCGCACGGCGAATGGCTTAAGCGCGTTTTTGCCCGGATCAATCGACCTGACGATTTAGCTGCCGCTAAAACCAGCCGCGCTTTCAAAGCCAAACTGCGCCATTATCAGAAGGATGGTTTAAATTGGCTTTTTTATCTCCATAAATTAAACCTGGGAGCTTGCCTTGCCGATGATATGGGGCTCGGTAAAACCTTGCAGGTATTGGCGTTTCTTAATGCGCTGAAGAATGATGATAGGCGTATGCCAGAGCGCGCAAAAAAAGATCATAAAGCCTCACTTTTAATTATCCCGGCCTCACTTCTCGCCAACTGGAATAGTGAAATTGAGAAATTTTATCCCGAACTTGCCTCTTTTATCGCCCATCCCGGTTTTCAAAACGGCAAAAAAGTGCCGGCTCTCAGCGCCGCGGAGCTGGAGAAGTTCGACCTTATCATAACTACTTACGCGCTGGTCCAGAGATATCAGTGGCTTAACGATTACTCCTGGAACTATGTTATTCTGGATGAAGCCCAGGCGATTAAAAATCCCGGTACCAGACAGACGCAGGCAGTCAAAAAACTTACTTCTGAAAATCGGATTGTGATGACCGGAACTCCCATTGAGAACCGGCTTTCAGATCTCTGGAGTCTGTTTGACTTTCTTAACCCCGGGCTTTTGGGAAACGCTAAAGAGTTTGCTGATTTAAGTAAGAGATTACTCGACAAGCCGGATGGTTATGCTCAATTGCGCCAGGTGGTCAACCCTTTTATCCTGCGGCGTTTAAAATCGGATAAAGCGATTATCTCCGATTTGCCCGCCAAGGTGGAGGTCAAAACCTGGGCTGAAATGAGCCGGAAACAGACGCTGCTCTATAAAGAGGTTCTCTCAGGTATTGCCGGCGCGCTGGAAAATGCCGAGGGGATTGAGCGGCGCGGGATAATTCTGGCTGCTTTAATGAAATTTAAGCAGCTCTGTAATCATCCGGATCAATACTTGGGCGGCAACCGTTTTTCAGAAAAAGAGAGCGGCAAGTTTCAGCGGCTGCGCGAGATCTGTGAGACTATCTATGAAAAGCGCGAAAAAGTTCTGGTTTTTACGCAATTTAAGGAGATGACGGAGCCTTTGTCCCGGTTTCTGGCGACAATTTTTAAGAAAGAGGGCCTGGTCTTGCATGGCAGTGTCGCGGTGGCCAAGAGAAAAGAGTTGGTGGAAAAATTTCAGGGGCGTGAATATATTCCCTACTTTATCCTGTCGCTTAAAGCCGGCGGGGTCGGGCTCAATCTGACTGCAGCCAGCCATGTGATCCATTTTGACCGCTGGTGGAACCCGGCAGTTGAGGTCGCTGCAGGGGCTATTGGCCGGGAAATTTCCGAAAGCTCTGGCTCAGCTCTTCTTCGCCGAAGACAGCGGCCTCTTTCCGGTGCCGGAAGAGATAAGTTTTGCCTGCAGTTGTCCCGACCGGGCCGATATGTGTAAACATGTTGCGGCGGCGCTCTATGGCATCGGCGCCCGTTTTGATGAGGAACCGCAGCTTTTTTTCAAGCTTCGGGGGGTGAAAATTGAGGATCTGATTACCGAGGCGGTAAAAGAGAAATCCAAAAAACTGCTGCAGAAGAGTAACAAGAAAAGCGGCAAAGTTATTGCTGATGCCGATCTCGGTGCGGTTTTCGGTATTGAAATGGAAAATGAGCCGGTTTTTGTTAAAAAAACGGCAGTCGCATCCCGGGCGCCGCAGAGATCAGGGCTCAGCGTTTCAATCAGCGTTTCAGGGAGCGCCAAAAAAACGGGGGCGGCGGCATCCCGAGAGCCGCATAAATCGAAATCCAGGGTTTCCGGAAGCGCCCCAAAAACCAAAAAACCGGCGCAAGGGACTGCGGCGGCAAAGGTTAAGAGTAAATCGAAAATAGTTTCAGAAGCGGTGCTGAGAGCAATCGCGGCCGCCGGCGATGCTTGTACCATGGCTCAATTATCAACCGACACCGGCTATCCGAAAAGCCAACTCTACGGAGTTGTGCACAGATTAAAACAGCAGGGAAAAATCATTAATAGATGCCGGGGAACCTATGAGTTAAAATAATCAGGGTTATTGTACAGCAATGTTATTCGCCGTATTTGCCCTCCGCAATACATTTTTTTATCATATTGACCACTTCGTCAACGTCATCGCAGATCTTAAATAAATCGAGGTCTTTCTCGCCAATCAGCCCGGCGCTTAGAAGCTCGTCATTGAACCAGCTATTTAAATTGCGCCAGAAGTGAGAGCCGTAGAGGATGATTGGAAAAGGTTTCATCTTGTGGGTCTGAATCAGGGTGATCGCTTCAAACAGTTCATCCATGGTGCCGAAGCCGCCGGGAAAGACGACAAAGGCGCGGGCGTATTTTATGAGCATTACCTTGCGGACAAAGAAATATTTGAAGGAGACCAGTTCGGTCGCATAGTCGTTGGGTTTCTGCTCCAGCGGCAAAGTGATATTCAGGCCGATCGAGCGCCCGCCGGCCTCTTTGGCGCCGCGATTGGCGGCCTCCATAATCCCGGGGCCGCCGCCGGTAATCACCGTGATATCATTTTTAGCCAGCCGGTTGCCCAGGCTAAGTGCCTGGCGGTAGTTATCATGTTCGGGCGCGGTCCGGGCCGAGCCGAAAACCGAAACCGCCGGGCCGACATCGGCGAGATGTTCAAAACCATCGACAAACTCCGACATGATTTTAAACATGCGCCAGCACTCTTCAAGCTTGAAATCATCAATCAGATACTGACCATGACGGCCATTATTTTTCTTCATTTTATTCCCCTGTTATGTTCAATCTCTTTAATAATCTGACGGCAAATATAAATGCTTAGATGCAACGAAGCCGATGAGCGTTTATATTTGTCGTCAGTTGCGGAAACTGGTTACCGGCGCCGGTATCTGCCCTTTACGCCAGATAAAATAGTCGCTGCTTTCGGTATGCAGCGGCACAATACAGGCTTCACCCAAAAGGCCGCCCCAGGAGACCATTTCCCCGGCTTTTTTGCCGGGGACCGGAATCAGACGGACGGCGGTGGTTTTATTATTCATAACCCCGATGGCCAACTCATCGGCAATGATCGCCGAAATGGTGGTGGTTTTGGTCTCTCCGGGAACCGGAATCATATCGAGGCCGACCGAGCAGACCGTGGTCATAGCTTCAAGTTTATCCATGGTTAAAGCCCCGCATTTTACCGCTTCCGACAGACCGACATCTTCACTTACCGGAACGAAAGCCCCGCTCAAACCGCCGATCCGGCTGGAGGCCATCAAACCGCCCTTTTTGACGGCATCGGTGAGCAGGGCCAGGGCCGCGGTGGAACCGTGGGTGCCGACCTTCTCCAGGCCCATCGCCTCAAGGATGCGGCCGACCGAGTCGCCGACCGCGGTTGTCGGCGCCAGCGAGAGATCGAGCGAGCCGAAACGCACGCCTAAATCCCTGGCGAGTTCGCGGCCGATAAGTTCGCCGGCCCGGGTGATTTTGAAAGCGGTCTTTTTGATCAGTTCCGAGATTTCATCGAGCGGCAGATCCCGAGGCGCGGCGGCGACCGTGCGCCGGACAACGCCGGGGCCGGAGATGCCGAGGTTTAAAACATTATCGGCCTCCTGCACCCCGTGAAAGCCGCCGGCCATAAAGGGATTGTCACTGACGGCATTGGCAAAAACCACAAACTTGGCCGCGCCGATCGCGTTTTCGCTGTTGCGCGCCAGGTCAAGGATAATCCCGCCGATTTTGGCAACCCCGCGCATATTGATACCGGCCTTACTGGTGGCAAGATTGATAAAGCCGCAGATTTTGGCGGTGTTTCCCAGGGCTTCCGGGATCGCTTCGACCAGAGTCTGATCGGCGTAGCTTAAACCTTTTTCCGCCAGAGCGCCGTAGCCGCCGAGAAAATCAACCCCGACATTTTCCGCACAGCGATCGAGAAGCCGGGCAAAATCAACCGCATGCTTACGATCGGTGGCCGCATTGCCGGTCAGCGCGCCGGAGAGTACCAGAGCCGCCGGAGTGATGGTTAAGCGTTTATTGATTATCGGAATCCCGAAACGGGCATCAACCTTTTCCGCGCGCTTGACAAACTGGCGGGCGGTGGTCATAATCTTTTTTTCGACCCGCTCGCAGAGGGTGCTGAAACTGTCGGAAGCGCAGGGCAGCAGATTGATTCCCAGAGTCACCGCCCGGATATCAAAATGCTCTTTTTCGGTCATCTGGTAGGTTTCATAAATCTCTTCCAGTGATATATTCAAAGTCATCTTTTATCCTCTCAAGCGGGATTTGTTCCCGCATCAGAACATTTTAAGTTTTTTCGTCTCCGGTCTCAAATCCCAATCGAACTGTCTCGATGCGGGGACATACCTCCAGACCGGGCTGCAAGCCCGTGGCGGGCCGAGCTCTGTCCCCTTCGAAGTGGGCGCAGCAAACTTCGACCTGGTTGCTCTGTCTTAAGGTCACCTTTTATTTACGGTACGGCTGAAAGTTACCCCTTGTCCATCTGCACCGATTTGGGCGCGCCCGGCGCAGATTTCAGTATCATGGTAGAACAGAATCCAGCTTTGGCGGCGGGCGTAATCCGGCAGCAGACGCTCTTTTACGGCGATAACCTCCATCGGATAATCGTCGTAGGCGATGACCCAGAGGGGATTTAAGTGATTTTGTGAAGGCAAAAGGTCACCGAGATGAACCGCCGAGGCCCCTTGCGAATTAATCTCAATTCCCTGATGGCCGATGGTATGGCCGCCGGTCAGGAAAATCTTTACTTCCGGGGTCAGCTGCAAACTGCCATCAATAATCCTAAGATTTTTTCCTTCTTCAAGGCCGCTGAAATTTTCCGGCCAGTAGGATGTGGCTGAGCGTCGGTCAGGATTTTTAACGACTTTCCACTCTCTTTCCTGAAATATATGTTGAGCTTCGGGAAATGTCGGGGTCGGGTTGGCATTATCATCAAAACGGGTGAGGCCGCCGGCATGGTCAAAATCGGCATGGGTCGGAATCTGTCTCTTA
>WFRP01000258.1 GCA_015486505.1 Pseudomonadota bacterium
GTTTGCTGCATGCTGTACAAATTCTGCCGCATTCCCGCGGTTAATGAAATATCTGCCATTTTGTTTCTCCTTTTCTAGGGTTTTTCCGGCGCATTTCTTGCGCCGGGCAAATCGTTAAATCACCTTAAACCAATTTTCAAAACTCAACTGCGATGTGAAACCCGCAAACGCTTTTCCAACCACCTCCTTGACTTGTAAATTATATTTCAAATTGTCAATTTTCTTTCAGCTGAAAAGTTTACCACACTAAATCATTCAAACATCTATTCGACCGGAAACCGGAAAACTTTAGAAAAAAAATCAACCCTAACGTAAATAATTCAAAATTGAGGTTGAAACCACCCGGCTGGTCGAAGCTAGGGTCGCCTCGTAATAATTCTGGGCGGCATAATATTTCATAATGGCCTCTTCCATATCAACATTTTCCAGATTATCGGCAGCATCTTTAAGATTATGCGAACGGACATCAAGGCTCTTCCGGCTGGCCTCGATATGATTACGACGGGCGGCAACCGAAGCCCGTTCAGCCGTAACATGGGTGAGGTAATCATCCATCTGATCAACTTGCTGATCGAGTACGGTCTGCGATTTATGTTGATCCAGACCTTCGTTGACGGAGAGTCCCAAAGTTCCGGAAAGCACACCGGAACTTTTTTCCCGCAATGTAAATCCATCATCGGAGACCAGGGTTACAGCCCCGTTATTACTCGCATAGACTGTGGCATGGCCGCTGACCGGCATGGCCGCATTATATGTATCGACTGTTGCTGGCGGCCCGGCTTCCGCACCACCGGGGTGATAATCGGTAATGCCGGCGGCAGCCCCCAAACCGGTTTGCGTATGCGCATCATGCGCCAGTTCGATCGTAATTGCCTCACTATCAGCTTCGACACTGGTCAAAACCAAATTATAGTTATAGGGAGCAGCACTGACCGACTCCGGTTCATAGGTCGCCCAGACCCCGGTTTCGTCACTTTCACGATTGATAGCGGTCGCCAATGCCCGGATATTGCTTAGAGCCGCATTAGCGGCGGCATCACTGGTGCCGGCCGGTACCGCGGCTAAATCAACCTCGCCGATAGGGATATCGTTAATTTTCAAGTCTCCGGCGGCCAGCGTATCCGCGGCAGCGGGCGTCGCTATCGCGCCGCCAGAAACTTGCGCCCGCAGAAGAGCCGTCACCCCGGTAGTTGAGGCAACATCATTAATATCCCAGGCATTATTGGCAATATAATCATAAGTGTCACTGCCGCCGACATGCGTTGCCCCAATCGCCGTGGTTGTACCGTCGGCTGCCACGAATTCAAGCTCGCCGACCGCCAGATTACGCACCGTCGCCGGCGGGTATTCACTTGACGTCCGACTCGCGGCATTACTGCCGTCTTGCATACCGGCGATCATTTCCGAAAAAAGCGCAAAAACATCACGGGCGTCACTGTCTTCAGTCTTCTCTTTCTTGAAAACCCCGGCAATCTCGCGGCCATCCAGAGTAAAACCGCCGCCAACCACATTAAGCTGCAAACTCTGCAGAACCCCGACCTCCATTAATACCTCGCCGCCGTCACCGTTATAGACAGCTCCAAGTTGTGAAGATGAGTTTGAATTTGCAATCTTTTCATAGGTTTCGCTCTCGCGCCGTTGAAAACCTGCGAAAATGGAGCCGCCGTTACTGATGGTATTGGCCAGCCCGTAAATACGCTCTTCAAACTGACCCATCTCTTTGATAATCGTCTGCTGCATCGCGATATCCTGGGTACTCGGCCAGGTGGTCAGAGCGGTTTTCGCTTCAAACAAGGTCGTATGGACCTCATCGGCAGCCGTTCCGGCAACCGCCAGCTGATTATCCCCCTGCACCATATTCCGACCCAGCTGACTTATTTTCACATCCTCTGATTTATAAGTCATAACCGCGGTCGCGCTGACCGGGTCCTCAGAGATTCGACTGATTTTCTTACCCGTCGAAATCTGCTGCAGATAACGATTGCGCTCTTCCATCAAACGCGAAAGATTACCATCGACACTCATATAGAAATGGTTTTTAGTTGTCCTGATCATAGTAACCTCTGCCTGTGCTCACTAAAATGAGACCAAAATTTACCCCGTCTCAAATATTCGCGCCTGAAACCACACCTGATGCGGGAACAGATCCCGCAACCCAACCGAGCCTTTTCGGCCCGTACCCAGGGGCAATCCGCTGGGCGCACCCCAAGGGCAATCCGCTGGGCGCACCCCAGGGGCACTTCCGTTGGGCGCAAATAAGTACTCTTATCAGAACATTTTCTTGTTTTTACAGTTGAAAAAAGCTGTCGAAAAAAACAAGAAAATAACCTGTGAGGTACTAAAGCATATCATTCAGCACCTGCATCAATTCATCAACCGTTGATACCATGCGGGCGGTTGCCTGATATGATTGCTGAAATTTTATCAGATTAACCATCTCTTCATCAATCGAGACCCCGGAAACCGACTCTTCACGATTATTAAGCTGATCCAGCACCATCTTCGACTGATTCTGACGCGACTGGGCCGTATACGAAACCGAGCCGACCCGGTTGACCATTGCGGTATAAGACTCACTGAAAGTATAGCGGCCGTCAACCACCGGTTGATGCTGAAGCTGCGCGATCCGCAAAGCGATTTTATTATTGCCCGGCACTTCAAAATAATTATCGGAGATCGCAATTTTATCGGGATTTTCGAGCGCCGAATTCACCTCAACCGAACGGGACGCGTATTTTCCGAAGGAGAGTTTGAACGTATCATTGTTTCGGGGCTCTTCCCCCGTCCCGAACTCAAGTCTGAGACGATAACCTTTATCGGCAGCGGTATCATCGGTATCATTGAAATTGATAAGCAACTGCCCGTCGCCGGCAACCGTATCATCGATTTCATAACGGCTCGAATCCAGTTCAGCCCCGGTTATGGTATTGACAATCACAAAATCCTTGACCCCGCTGCCGTCACTGTGGTCAGCGGTAAACCGGATTTCGAAATCATCGTAATTGGCCAGCGTCGCCCAGGCAACCCCCTCGGGGGCTTCGGCGCTGTTCGGGTCAACTACAAACGAGATCGAGGCACCACCCTCATTTTCCTGACTGGAGGTCAAGTCAATCCGGTGATCGAAAAATGTGCTGCTGGTCCCGCCGTCGAGATTGTAACCCTGAAAATGAGCCTGATTAACATTAAAAATCAGGGAACTCGCCATCCGGTTCAGATCATCCTGCGCCTGAATCAGACTATTCCGGGCCTCAACCCAGCCTTTCATTTTGCCGCTGCCCAAAAGATCGTCAATCGGCACACCCTCGTTACCGAAATAAGCATGATAATCCCCCTGTTCATCAGCCAGAGTCTTAAGATGATAAACTTCGCTGCCCAGAACCAGAGGTTTCCCGCCCTGCAACATAATATTCAACTGCCCGCTGCTATCCTCATTATAATCGACATCAACAAGCTCCGACAGGTTCGCAAGCAGAGCCAACTGCTTATCCCGCAGATCATTATTCCGCCCGCCATTGATCTCCGACTTAAGAATAGCCTGGTTCATTTCGCCGAGACTGTCGGCCATCTGGTTGATATCAGTCGCCCCTTTATTAAAATATCTATTTAATACCTGTCGCTGAAAATTAAGATCGTCTCCCATTGCATTCAGACTCGCGGCTAAAACCCGGCTCTTTCCGGTCAGGGTTTCTCTTTGCACACCGCCCTCGGGCTGGTTCGCCAGATCTTCCCAGGCGCCCCAGAATTCCGCCATCTGCTGGGCCAGGCCGTTGTCTTCAAGATCATTAAAAACCTGCTCAACACTACTGAGACCGCCGGCCAGGCTCTCCCACATACCTTGATTTGATCTTTCGTGATTAACCTGGCGAAAAAGGAAACGGTCATACAGAGACTCGACCCGGCTGACCTGAACCCCGGTACCGCGCGGCCCCAGATTGCTGGGAATCGGAGTTGTGGTCTCCAGATGAGCTACCTGACGCCGGTAGTCAGGATTATTGGCATTGGCAACATTATGACCGATAATATCAATCTCGGTCATATTCGCCAGCATCCCGATCCGGGCGGTATTCAGTGTATTCGAAAGACCGACTACCATCTTAATGCTCCATAGTTAATGACGTCGCTCCCCAAAAGAATCTCCGGCATAACCTTAAAAAAATCGTAACTATTCAGCCGAATCCGGGGTCGGGCGCGGTTTTTCTCCGCCAGGCGTTAAGATTTCTGTTTTTCCTTACGCTCGCTGCGCCCGCCTCGCAAAACTCGCTTACGCTCAAACAGTTGCAATGCTAATGGGCTCCCGCTCGCTTCCGAA
>WFRP01000259.1 GCA_015486505.1 Pseudomonadota bacterium
ACTAATAATTCGGCGGGGGCGGTATGACTGCGGCAGAGTCCGGCGGGCGGTGTTTGAAATAGCCTTCCCAGGTATCGATATCGCGGCGGCCGATCGATTTTTCAACCTCAATTTTTCGGGCTTTAGGAAACTCTTTCTCGATGAATGGCCGGATACCACTTTCACCACTAAGGGATAAAATTTTACCGATATGGGCCGGACGAATCAGGTAGGGATGAGCCGGGCGCCCCGCCTCGACGGCAATCAGCGGGTGTGGGTCAGCCGGTGAAATTGTTTTTACAAAGCGGTTCAGCGTTGCAGTTGTGATAAAAGGCATATCGCCCAGCAGAACTATAATTCCATCAATCTTTTTATTGCCGGTACCGTTTTTTATCCGGTTATTTATCTCAATCAGACCGATTTTTATTGAACTGAACATCCCCACCTGCCAATCACGGTTGCGAATGACGTTAACCGGCCGCAGAGCTGTTTGCAGACTGCCGCTAATCTCAGAAAACCAGGCTCCCAAAACAACATTGACGGAAGTAATCCCCGGCGCGGCCCGCGCTTTGCCGATGACAGAGCTCAGAATCGTCTGCTCGCGGCCCCAGGGCAAAAGTTGTTTCGGCCGGCCAAAACGCCGGGCTTCCCCCGCCGCCAGAATCAAGGCTGCAATATTCATCATCTCTCGATAATAGTAAGGGCCGCGTAAAAAAACAAGTCATTAATAATTTTGAGTTCATAAACAAGCATTTTATCGCATCTAATGCGGGGACAATCTCCGTAACCCAATTGGGCCTTTTCAGCCCGCACCCCAGGGGCAATGCGCTGGTCGCACCCCAAAAGCACTTCCGTTGGGCGCACCCCAAAGGCAATCCGCTGGTCGCACCTCAAGGGCAATCCGCTGGGCGCAGGCGAAGCAAAATTTACTACTGCCCTCAGTAATTTAACCATCAATCACAACAAGCCGAATATTTACGGAGATTTTGCAATAAATCTTGACATAAGCCGGTTTTTTTGCTAGTCGGAGCGTTTCCTGAAAGTCTGGAGAGATGACCGAGAGGCTGAAGGTGCACGCCTGGAAAGCGTGTGTGCGGGAAACCGTACCGAGGGTTCGAACCCCTCTCTCTCCGCCATTTTATAGCAGATGTCGTTATCCCCATGGGTGATAACCAGGTCCTGTGCAACGGCGACGGTGTGAACCCCGTCAGATCCGGAAGGAAGCAGCGGCAGCACCGCTCTCCGTGTGCCGCAGGGTAGCCTGGTTATCTCTCATGGGGATAACTGTTTGCAGGGTGAAGTTTGAAGTGTGAAGTGTGAAGTTTGCAGGGTGAAGTTCGAAGGATAAAGGTGACGTTGGGTGGGTGAGGCTCGCTGCATTAATTTAATACGGTTGTCGGGTTTTATTTATGACTGAGGCGTATCAGGTTCTGGCGCGGAAATGGCGGCCGCAGCTTTTTCGTGAGCTGGCGGGGTTGGAGCATATTACCCGCACCTTGATGAACGCGATTCGGCTTAACCGTATCGGTCATGCTTTTCTCTTCACCGGCTCGCGCGGAGTCGGCAAGACTTCAGCGGCACGGATTTTTGCCAAAGCCTTGAACTGCAAAACCGGGCCGGCGGAAGAGCCCTGCAACCGTTGTGAAAACTGTGTCGCGATTACGGCCGGCAGCGCGGCGGATGTGATTGAGATTGACGGGGCTTCCAATCGCGGGATTGACGAAATTCGGCTTTTGCGGGAAAATGTCACCTATCTGCCGCAGAATTCTCCTTATAAAATCTATATAATAGATGAAGTCCACATGTTGACAACCGAGGCCTTTAACGCCTTGTTGAAAACTCTGGAAGAGCCGCCGGCCCATGTCAAATTCATCATGGCGACCACCGATGTCCACAAGATGCCGATGACGATTCTCTCCCGCTGTCAGCGTTTCGATTTCGGGCGTCTGACCGAGGCGGTAATCGCGGCAACCCTAAAGGAAATCGGTTGTCGGGAGAAACTTGAATTTGCCACCGGGGCTGCCGAACTGCTGGCCCGTGAAGCGCAGGGGAGTATGCGGGACGCTTTAAGCCTGCTCGATCAGGCGCGCTCGTACGCGGGCGAAACTATTTCGGTGGCTGATTTACGTCAGGCTTTGGGCTTGATTGAGTCTAAGCACTGTTTTGCGCTGCTTGAAAATATTGTCGGTGGTGAAGTCGGGGGCGCGGTAAGTCAGGTTGCCGATCTGGAGCAGGCCGGCATCGACCTGAAACGCTTCAGCGAGGAATTTCTTTTTTATTTAAGAGACGCGCTTTTTCTTAAACTTTCCCCGAAACTGAAAAGTCTGCTCGGGGTCGGCAGCGATGAAATAAAATTGCTGCTCCCCTTGGTATCTGAATGCAATCTGCCTTACTGGCAGCAGCTTTTCGCGCTTTGGCAGCAGCATCATGGTCAGATTAAAATGTCGCAGACCCCGCGTCTGGCCCTGGAGATGGCCCTGGTCGAGCTCGGTATGGCCCGCGATCTGGAGCCGGTAGCCGAGCTTGTCGGACGTATAGACAGGTTTCTGGAAACGGGAGTGGTCCCAGTAGCGCAGAAGTCGGCTGAGAGAACCCGGCGGCCGGTAAAATCCCGGGAGTCCGTTGAAAACATTGAAGAATCAGTCGCGGTGACGGTTTCTGAAAACCGGGTTGCGGTGACAAATCAAGCCGCGACAGCGACACCGGTTGCGAAGGTAACCCCGGAGCCGACTCCGGCACCGGGTCGGAGCGCCGGGTCCGGAACTCGGAAGCAAAGCGCGGTCGCGCTTTTGCCGAGCGATTCAGCTTCAGCGCCGTCTTCATCATCGGCCGGAAAGTTGTCGCCGCCGGATGCCGGAAATATGGAAATGCCGCCGGCCCCGCCGGCGCCGCCGGATGAGTTTACGCCCGGCGCGACAAATTACGCAAGTTCGCTGCCGCCTGAGGTGGATACGAAAGCTGATTGGATTGCCGCCGTGCCGGAATCAGCTTCGCTGTCGCCGGACCCGGAAAAAGTCGCCGCCGGAAAAGAGGAAGTTGTTCCGGCGCCCGCCGCGGCCGCCGGCCCCGAATTAAAGGCAGTACCCGGCGCCGATTCAGGGTCAAAGCTACCGGCCGAAGCGAGTGCCGCGGCCGCAATCAGCAGAGCCGACTGGATGCGGTTTGTGGCGCAATTAGCCAATGAAAATGCCCGTTTAGGCTCGATGCTGCAGGATTCTGAAATCCATTCGGCGGCCGCCGGAACCTTGCAGTTGGCGGTGGTTGCCCACGCTTTGATCGTGCTTGATAATGATTCGGCAAAAGCCGACATCATCACTGCCTGGAACCGTTTTCAAGGTTCGGAAAAGGTGAAAAAAATTGCGTTGCGCTCGCTTGCGGCGGCCGCGGCCGGAACGCCGCTGCCGCAAACCGGAATCGCGGCCCCGGACAAGGCCGCGCCCAGCCG
The DNA here is from genome assembly GCA_015486505.1 of Pseudomonadota bacterium. Lineage (GTDB taxonomy): Bacteria > Desulfobacterota > Anaeroferrophillalia > Anaeroferrophillales > Tharpellaceae > Tharpella. The sequence continues at coordinate 3,425 of WFRP01000259.1, forward strand.
GGCCCGGCCGGGCAAGGAGGAGATTTTCAACGATCCTTCAGTCCGGTTTATAAGTGAGCGTTTTGGTGGTCGAGTAACCGAAATAAGAAAAAAAAGTTAAAGGAGAGAAAATATCATGGCTAAAGGTATGGGAAATTTGATGAAACAGGCCCAGCAGATGCAGGCCAAAATGGCGAAAATACAGGAAGATGTCGGCAAACGGACGGTGGAAGCCACGGCCGGCGGTGGTATGGTCAAAGTTGTGGTTACCGGTAAGCAGGAGGTTCTATCCATCGATATTGAACCGGAAGTTGTTGACCCTGATGATATCGAAATGCTGCAGGATCTGATTCTGGCGGCCGTAAATCAGGCCTTGCGCGAGTCGCAGGCGATGATGACCGATGAGATGAGCAAGTTGACCGGCGGTTTGAAGATCCCGGGAATGTAAAGAAAATAGGTAACTATTCAGCCAAATTTTACCCCCCACCTTCTGGAGGAGGCGGGCGCAGCGGGCGTAAGGAAAAACAGAAATCTTAACGCCTGGCGGAGAAAAACCGCGCCCGACCCCGGATTCGGTTGAATAGTTACGAAAATAGTTACAAAAATAGTTACGATAAAAACACATTGAAAGGGTTGAAAATGAATTCTGCAGAGATTTTTGCTTTAAGCGACAGCTATATCGCCGCGACCTATAACCGTTTCCCTTTGGCTTTGGTTAAAGGCGCCGGGGTTAAGGTCTGGGATGCTGACGGCAATGAGTATCTTGACGCCCTTGCCGGAATCGCGGTTTGCAACCTCGGCCATTGTCATCCCCGGGTGACGGCGGCAATCAGTGAGCAGGCCTGCCGGTTGCTGCATGTTTCAAACCTCTATCACATCGAGCCCCAGGCCCGGCTGGCGGAAATTCTTTGCCGATTATCCTTTGCCGACAAGGTTTTTTTCTGTAACTCCGGGGCCGAGGCGAATGAGGCGGCGATTAAACTGGCCCGGCGTTACGGCGACGCGGTTTTAGGTGAGGGGCGGACGCGGATTATCACGATGCGGGATTCCTTCCACGGCCGGACGATGGCGACCCTGACCGCCACCGGCCAGCAGAAGGTAAAAACCGGTTACCAGCCCCTGCTCGAAGGTTTTGATTACGTTCCTTTCAATGATATTGCCGCGGTGGCGGCAGCGATTACGGATAAGACCTGCGCAGTGCTGGTTGAGCCGGTGCAGGGTGAAGGCGGCGTGATTCTGCCGGCGGCCGATTACCTTGAACGGCTGCGGCAGCTTTGTGACGAGCATAAAATTCTGCTTATTTTAGATGAGGTGCAGACCGGTATCGGCCGTACCGGAAAATTTTTCGCTTATCAGCACAGCTCGATTGTGCCCGATATCCTGACCTCCGCCAAAGCTTTAGGCAATGGTTTTCCGATCGGGGCGATGCTGGCAAGCGACCGGGTTCTGACGCATTTCGGCCCCGGCAGCCATGCTTCAACCTTTGGCGGCAATCCTTTGGCTTCAGCCGCGGCCCTGGCGACAATTGCGACTTTACGGGATGAGAAAATTGTTGAAAAAGTTGCGGAAAAAGGAGCTTTTCTGGTTGCCGGTTTACGGAAACTGCAAACTGAATTTCCTGAGTTGATCAGCGCGGTGCGCGGTCTCGGTTTAATGATCGGGGTCGATCTTAAAACTCCGGTCGGCGAGATTGTCAAATCCTGTCTGGAGCGCCGGCTGCTGGTGGGCTCTGCCGGAGCCAACACCCTGCGCCTGACGCCGCCGCTGATAATTAAAAAGACCGAGAGCGAAACCTTGCTGCGGATTTTATCTGAGGTGTTTAGCGATGTCTGAAAAGCGGAAAAATTTTCTTGATCTGGCGCAATGGTCGCGTCAGAATCTGGACGAAGTTTTGGCTCTGGCGACGGAGCTTAAGGCCGATCCTGGGAAATTTTCCCAGAGCCTCGCCGGTAAAAGTCTGGCGATGATTTTTAAGAAATCATCAACCCGGACCCGGGTTTCGTTTGAAGTCGGAATGTTTCAACTCGGCGGGCAGGCGATTTTTATGAGTTCAGCCCATACCCAGGTCGGCCGCGGCGAACCGCTGGAAGATACGGCTAGGGTCCTGTCGCGCTATGTCAACGGCATTATGATCCGTACTTACGAACACGCTGAAGTTGAAATCCTGGCGCGCTACGCGACGGTGCCGGTGATCAACGGCCTGACCGATTTTCTTCACCCCTGTCAGGTTTTAACCGATATTTTCACGATTAAAGAGCGCCTCGGTGAACTTCCCGCGGGGCTTAAGGTTGCCTATATCGGCGATGGCAATAATATGGCCAACTCCTGGATCAATGCCGCGCTTCAGTTCGGACTTGATTTGAAAATCGCGGTTCCGTCAGGTTACGAGCCCGATGCCATTCTCCTGGAAAGGACGCGGCAGCAGGCGCGGCCCGGCGGCAAGGTTACGGTCGGCGATGATCCTTTGGCGGCGGCGCGGGCGGCTCAGGTTTTAAATACTGATGTCTGGGCGAGCATGGGCCAGGAAGAGGAAGCTGAATTCCGGCGGCAGGCCTTTGCCGGTTTTCAGATTAACGACGCCCTGCTCGAGGCGGCGGCCCCTGAGGCCCTGGTTTTACACTGTTTGCCGGCCCATCGCGGGGAGGAGATTACCGCCGAAGTCTTCGAACGCTTTCAGGATCTGATCTTCACCCAGGCTGAAAACCGCCTGCATGTGCAGAAAGCTCTGTTAGTAACTCTGTTGGCCGATTAAATTTGATGGTGTCGTAAAAACTCTTCATCTGTCGCGTTCCCCTCGCTGTGAGCGCAGCGAGGCAGTGTCCTTAAGGGGTGCGTATGAAGCTTTTTACTTAGCCCTCGAGTATTTTGACTTCTAAGTAACGGTTTGTAACTGTAGGAAATTATGTAGATTTTATCTGTGTCTATCCGTGTCCATCTGTGGTTCAACAAAAAAGTAGAAACCACAGATGAACGCAGATAAACACAGATTTGGTTCCTCTCACGTTACTTGTATATATGTGGCCGCGA
>WFRP01000260.1 GCA_015486505.1 Pseudomonadota bacterium
ACCCGGCGACCTTCCTGCGCTCTCTCGGCCCCGAGCCCTACAATGTCGCTTACGTTGAGCCTTCCCGCCGGCCGAGTGACGGCCGTTACGGCGAAAACCCGAACCGTCTGCAGCACTATTACCAGTATCAGGTAATCCTGAAACCGTCACCTGTGGAGATTCAGGAGCTCTATCTTGACAGTTTGAAAGCCCTGGGCATTGATCCTTTGGATCACGATATCCGCTTTGTCGAAGATGACTGGGAATCCCCGACTTTAGGGGCCTGGGGTTTAGGCTGGGAGGTCTGGCTGGACGGTATGGAGATCACCCAGTTCACCTATTTCCAACAGGTCGGCGGCTTTGACTTGAAACCGATTCCCGGCGAAATAACCTACGGCATTGAGCGCATCGCCATGTATCTGCAGGGCGTCGACAATGTTTACGACCTTAAATGGAATGATGAATTTCTCTATGGCGATGTCCATCATCAAAGCGAGGTTGAGTGGTCAAGATATAATTTTGAAGAGGCTGACGTTAAAATGCTGCTTGAGCTTTTTAAAATGTTCGAACAGGAAGGCATTCGCCTGGCGGAAAAGGATTTTGTGCTGCCGCTTTATGACTGCTGTCTGAAGTGCTCGCACATTTTCAACCTGCTTGACGCCCGGGGGGCTATCTCGGTTACGGAACGTACCAATTACATCGGCAAGGTCAGGAATCTGGCGAAGCTTTCCGCCACCAACTATCTCAAACAGCGGGAAGATATGGGCTTTCCCCTGCTGCAGCGCCGATAATCCATAATTTCAGCGCGGCACAAAGATAAAAAGGCGGCCGCGCTGCTGCATTACTCCGGCCGTCAGTTCCGCCTTTTTGTCATCGCCGCAGTAGAGATCAACCCGGTACGGGCCCTTGATCGCGCCGCCGGTATCCTGATTTAAGACCAGATGATTATAGGGGCGCCAGCCGGTTAATTCACCGGCCGCCGAGAATAGCGGCTTTTCAGTCACGACCAGAGCCAGAGCGCCGCCCGGAAAAACTTTACGGTCAGTCGCGATTGAATGATCGGCGGTAATCGGCACCTGATAACAGCCCAAAGCCGCAGGGGTTTCAAGTTTGCGAAAAAAGACATAACTCGGATTAAACTTAAAAACATCTTCCCGCCGTTCCGGGTGCGCTTCCAGCCAGGCGCGAATCGCGGGCATCGACACTTCAGCCCGCCGCATCAGACCCTGACGAACCAGCCAGGCCCCGACACTGCGATACGGTTGTCCGTTAGCCGCGCTGTAACCGACCATCACGATCTTACCATTCGCCAGACGCACCCGCCCCGACCCCTGAATCTGGAGAAAAAAACGATCAATATCATCATCAACCCATAGAAGTTCAAGGTTCCGCCCTTCAAGTTTACCTTCATAATCAATTTCCGTCCGCGTATAGTACGGAACCACCCGGCCATTTGCCGACAAACGCCCGTGCAACTCAGGAAAATGAAGTTTGGACAACTGCGGCCCGAAAGGTAATCCCTCCAGCCACGGCCAGAGTTTCCGCACCCGCCGCTGCAGATTAAATTGCTTGATCTCGATTGTCACCAGGTCATCAGGTTTTCGGTAAAGCGGAAAGCGGTATCTTGCGTCCGGCTTTAAGGAGCCACGCAAGGTCGGCACATAGTAGCCGGTAAAAAGTACCGGCTGCTCATCACTGAACCACGGCAGAGAACTTTTGGAAGCCGACTCCAGCAGGCTGAATTTATTTTGTAAAAATTGTTTAAGTTCGGGTAAGGCCGGGTTTTGTTTGAGAAAATCCAGCAGTTTTTTCTGCGCGTCAAGCACCTTGTCGGCCCGGACTGAAGTAACGCCGTAATCGATTTGGCGCTCTCCCGGTAATTTACGCAGATAAACCAGATTACGCTCCAGCGCCAGGCGTAGAGCCTGAAGCTTGAAATCATCCGGATCAGCAACCAACTCCGGCCACTCATCCTGCGGAACAATCCGCAAATTCAGCGACTGAAACGCTCCCGGATAGTTGCGAAAAAAGAGAATCAATAAGACCGCACTTAACCCCAGAAAAAAAATTAAGCCCGAAACATAGCGCCGCCGCAACCGCATAAAAAATCCTTTTTTCTAAAATAACCTTCATTTTTAACTTGCATTTTAAGGGCAACTCGCCATAAAAAGCAAGCAGGAATTGAAATTGACAAAATTATACCTGGCTTTGACATAGAATACTTATCCGAGGACATTGTGGCTGCAGTTGAATTTGAGAACCTCGATCAGGTTTTGGACGAAAGAGATGAACGGCTTCAGGAACCGCCGCTTTATCGGGTTATAATCCACAATGACCATTATACAACTATGGAGTTTGTTGTCGAAATCCTGATGGAGGTCTTCCATTTCGATAAAACTCAAGCCGAGCAGATTATGTTGATGGTTCATCGTCGGGGAGCCGGTTTCTGTGGTGAATATGAACGCCAGATTGCCGAAAGCAAGGTTGCGGAAGTCAGCCGCCGTGCGGCTGACGCGGGTTTCCCTTTACGCTGCACAATGGAAAAAATATGATAAATCAAGAGTTTGAACAGGCTATTATTGCGGCCTTTCGTGAAGCCAAAAATCGTGCTCACGAATATCTGACAATCGAGCATCTGCTTTACACGATACTCCAGAATGAAAACGGCCGGGCGCTTATCGAAAAAAGCGGCGGTGAGGTCAGTACCTTGATCGCCCGGCTTGAAAACTACTTTTCCGCCAAGGTGCCGAAACTTAAAAACGGCAAGAATGACACCCCGACTGAAACCATCGCTTTTCAGCGCCTGATCCAGCGTACTTTAATTCAGGTTCAGATGTCCGAAAAGCCGGAAGCCGAAATCGGCGATCTGCTGGCGGCCATTTTTGCCGAAGATGAGAGTTACGCCTGTTTTTTTCTCCGTGAACAGGAGATCAACCGCCTGGATATTCTCCGCCTGATCAGCAGTGAGGATTCCAGCGCCGCCAATCCGCAAAGCCATAACGATAAATTTAACAACCGGAACCATACTCTGAATAACGACTTTGATTCCCTGGAGAATACAACCACGCCCCGACAAAAAACCGGGCCTCAAAAAGCGGCCGAGGCCACGCCCCTGCAGAGATTCACCATCGATTTGAAAGCTAAGGCTCAAGCCGGCAGGATTGACCCGGTTATCGGTCGGGAAACTGAAATCTTAAGAACCCTGCAGGTTCTCTGCCGGCGCCAGAAAAACAACCCGCTTTTCATTGGCGAGCCCGGAGTCGGCAAAACCGCAATGGCTGAAGGCCTGGCTCTGCGTTTCAGTGAAAAAGCCGTGCCCGAACACCTGCTTGATTATGAAATTTATGCACTTGATCTGGGCGCGGTTCTGGCCGGAACTAAATATCGCGGTCAATTTGAAGAGCGCCTCAAAGGGGTTATCAAAGAGCTTGAAAATAAGGAAAAGGTAATTCTCTTTATTGATGAGATTCATACTCTGGTGGGGGCCGGGGCCACCAGCGGCGGTTCTCTGGATGCGGCTAATATCCTGAAACCGATCCTCGCGGCCGGCCATATCCGCTGTATCGGTTCAACCACTCACGGTGAGTACAAACAGAACTTCGCCAAAGATCGCGCCCTGGCCCGGCGTTTTCAGGCGATCACTCTACCGGAACCAAGTGTGACTGAGACCGTAACCATCCTTAAAGGCCTGCTACCGGGATTTGAAGAACATCATCAGGTACGCTACAGCCGGGCGGCGGTAAAAGCTGCCGCCGAACTTTCAGCCCGCTATATCAACGACCGCTGTCTCCCGGATAAAGCGATCGATGTTATCGATGAAGCCGCCGCGGCCGCACGGCTGGCCAGCGGTAATAACAATATCCGCACCATAACGGTGCCGGAAATCGAAAAGGTGGTTTCGCAGATCGCCAAAGTTCCAGTCAAAAAAGTAACCACTGACAATAGCAACCGCCTGAACCGTCTTGACGACCATCTCAAAAAACAGATTTTTGGTCAGGATGAAGCCATTGATGCCCTGTTCCGGGCCTTGAAAAGGGCGCATGCCGGCCTTAACTCACCCGAACGCCCACTGGGCTCTTTCCTCTTTACCGGCCCGACCGGCGTCGGCAAAACCGAGATCTGCCGCCAGGCGGCCAAAAGACTCGGAATTGAGCTTATCCGCTTTGATATGAGTGAATATATGGAGAAACACGCGGTCGCCCGGCTGATCGGGGCCCCGCCCGGCTATGTTGGTTTTGAACAGGGCGGCCTGTTGACGGAACAGATTAGAAAAACTCCGCATGCCCTGGTTTTGCTCGATGAGATTGACAAGGCCCACCCCGATATTTTCGGAATTCTGCTGCAAATTATGGATTACGCGACCCTGACCGACAATAACGGGAAAAAGGCGGATTTCCGCCATACGATTCTGGTGATGACCAGTAATGCCGGGGCCCGGGAGATGGCATCGAACAGTATTGGCTTTGATAACCTCGACAATCACAATCCCCGGGAAAAAGGCAAAAAAGCCCTGGAAAAACTTTTTACCCCGGAATTTCGCAACCGCCTGGATGAAATCATCTTTTTTCAGCCACTTAACCAACAGGTAATGCTGCGGGTGGTCGATAAATTTATCGCCCGCTTCGAAGAATTCTTAAAACCCCGCAAAGTTATACTCACTATCAGCGAAGGTGTCCGTAAATGGCTGGCCGACAATGGTTTTGATCCAAAATTCGGGGCCCGGCCTTTAGACCGCCTGATTCAGGATACGATCAAAGACCCGCTGGCAAATGAATTATTGTTCGGCAATCTCAAACAGGGGGGAGAAGTAAAGGTAAGAATGAAGAATAATCAACCGGAACTTGATGTCATAAAACGATAAGCTGCGGAAATTCCAGGTAACGCTTTATAACAGCTTAAAATCATAAGGGTTTACGTTCTATCTAATGCGGGAACAGACCCTGCAACCCAAAAGAAAGTTTTCGGCCCGCACCCAGGGGCAATCCGCTGGTCGCAAATAAGTGCTCTTAACAGAACATTTTCTTGTTTTAAAACAAGAAAATAACCTGTAAGGTACTAATGCGGGAACAATCCCCGCAACCCAAAAGAAAGTTACTGGCCCGCAAATAAGTACTCTTATCAGAACATTTTCTGATTATTAAATCTTGTTTTTTGGTGCAGAAAATAACCTGTAAGGTACTAATGCGGGAACAGATCCCGCAACCCAAACGGAGCCTTGCGACCCGCAAATAAGTACTCTTATCAGAACATTTTCTTGTTTTTACAATTGAAAAAAGCTGTCGAAAAAAACAAGAAAATAACCTGTAAGGTACTAATATGGGTACAAATTCGATAGACCTTTTTTCTTACCTCTCTCTGCGTCTCCTTTTCCTTTGCGCGAGATAAAAGCTGTTTTCGCGCAGAGGAAAAGTACACGTTACTCGCATTTATGGGGCCGCGATAGCGGTCTTAAATGCTTCTAAGTAACGCTTTGTAACTATAGGAAATTATGTGATTTTTATCTGTGTCTATCCGTGTCCATCTGTGGTTCAACAAAAAA
>WFRP01000261.1 GCA_015486505.1 Pseudomonadota bacterium
AATTAGAGGAAATCTGGCAGGGAAAATCGATTGCGGTTTCTCCGGATTTCAAAAACTTTACCCTTGCCGTCGCGACCCATCGTGTCCGTCAGGCCTGGGTTACCGACACCAAAGTTAACTTCTGTGCCAAAGCCTACCCCACGGTGAGTATTGCCCACCCCGATGCCGCCCCGTTATCAGTGCTCGGCGGTTTTCTGCGCAATGGCTATCTCCATCGCGCTATCAGGGAAGAGGGTGGGGCGTACGGCGGCGGCGCCGGGCATGACCCCGGCAGCGCGGCATTCCGTTTTTATTCTTACCGTGATCCCCGTTTTCAGGAGACTCTGGATGATTTTGACCGCTCGTTAGAGTGGCTGCAAAAACATAAGCACGAGCCCCGACAGGTAGAAGAAGCCATCCTGGGCGTGGTCAGCCAGATCGACAAACCGGGCTCACCTTCAGGCCGGGCCAAGCAGGCCTTCTTTGATAACCTCTACGGCCGCGACCCCGAATTTATGCGCAGCTACCGGCGTCAGGTTCTGGCCGTGACCCTGGCAGATTTGCAAAGGGTGGCGGCCACCTATCTCAAGCCCGAAAAAGCCAATATCGCGGTTTTGACTGATGCAATCAGCGCGCAACGGGAAGCGGCAAATTTGGAGCTTGAAGTGATTGAACTGTAAAAAACGTGGTCCTCTCTTTTTTTTGCCGGGCGGTTTTGTTTTCGGATTTCATGGAAGATTCTCACGGTAGACAGTTAGAATTTCGATCGCATCGCCATTTACCTGGTAAACAAAACTGTATCTTTGGTAAACTACACGCCGAATATCTTCTCCAAACTCAGGCATGGGAGTACCTGAAAATGGAAACTGAACCAACATCGTCATCAACCACTCCTCGAGATGGTTCAAGTAATCCAACACAAATTCATTGGAAAGGTTTTGTCGATAAAGGTAGGAAGCAATCTCTTGTAAGCGTTGACGAGCCCGCGGAGAGAATACAATCGTCCGACTACTCATATTCAGCTCGAATACATCTCATAACCTGTTCAAGGGGCTCAGCTTCCCCCTTCTCCAACTGTTGGATGGAGACTCCAATATCCTGCTTAATTTTTTGCTGCAGAATAAACTCTGAAAAGGCTCCTGCAATAGAGTTAAGATCATTGCCGTAAGTTTTCCTGATATTATTTTCAAGTTCAGGATTATCTATTTGGATATTCAGCATTTTCAACTCCCATGTTAACAATTTAAGGCTTAATTTTTGGTAACTATTCAGCCGAATCCGGGGTCGGGCGCGGTTTTTCTCCGCTAGGCGTTAAGATTTCTGTTTTTCCAGTTCTCGCTGCGCCCGCCTTGCAAAACTCGCTTACGCTCAAACAGTTGCAATGCTAATGGGCTCCCGCTCGCTTCCGAAAAACAACGAAATCGTTTCCGCAACCGCTTACGAAAAACCACCCCCGCCCCCTCCAGAAGGTGGGGGGTAAAATTTGGCTGAATAGTTACTTTTTTTTACAGGTTTTCAGTTGAATTGTTCTCTGCCGGTGAATCCTCTGCGGCCGCGGGCAGATAGATGTTAAAAGTTGTGCCTTGATTAATGATGGAGGTGAAGGTCAAATGACCCTGGTGTCGTTCGATAATCGAGTTGCAGGTTGCCAGGCCGAGGCCGTTACCGAGCTCCCTGGTGGTAAAATAGGGCTCTAAAATCTTATCGATATTTTCCTCGGGAATGCCGCAGCCTTCATCCCGGATTGAAATTTTTACAACCTTCCGGTTCTTTATGGGGATGGCGGTGTTTTCCGGGTTCTGGTTGTCGATGTTTAGCGCCTGAATATAAATGGTGCCGCCGGACTTCATCGCCTGTTCGGCGTTAATGACGAGATTGGAGATTACCTGACTGAGCTGGTTTTTATCGACATCAACCGCCCAGAGATCAGCGGCGATATCAATCTCCAATTTGCTGTTGCTGCCGCGCAGGGAAAAATTGGCGGTTTCGCGAATGATTTCATTAATGGTCAGGATCTCAGTAGTGGGGGCGCCGCCTTTGGCAAAGGTCAGCAGTTGACCGGTAAGGGCTTTGGCACGTTCGATCGAGTTTTCCGCGGCAAGCAAAAAATCACCGGCGGGATTTTCCGGTTCAAGCTGGGTTCGTGCCAGAGTGATATTGCCAAAAATACCGGTCATCAGGTTGTTGAAATCATGGGCGATGCCGCCGGCCAGAGTGCCGAGTGATTCGAGCTGGCGCCGGCGCAGAAGCTCATGCTCGGTGGCGAGTTTAGCCGTCACATCCCGAAATACCAGGACCACGCCGATAATGATTTGCTTGGTGTCCCGAATTGGCGCCGCGCTGTCTTCGATGTCATACTCATTGTCGTTTCGGTCGAGCAGGATGGTTTGACTGTTAAGAGTGACGGTTTCCTGCCGGCGCAAAACTTCTTTGATGGGATCAGGCCGGGGCTTGCGGGTGTTTTTGTCGATGATTTTGAAAATTTTATTAACCGGCTGCTGCCGGGCTTCTTTCTGCGGCCAGCCGGTTAATTTTTCTGCAATTGGATTTAGCAGCACGATGCGGCCTTCGGCGTCGGTCGCGATGACGGCATCACCGATTGATTGCAGGGTGACGGTCAGGCGTTCATGTTCGGTCAGCAGTTGTCGTTGAGCTTCACTGCGATCCTGCAGCATCTGATTGGCATAACCGGAAAGCTCATAAAACTCCTTGAAACGCAGTTCATCCTGATTGATCATGGTTGAAGAAACGGCCGCCCGCTTGAAAAAATTGAAGAAAATCAGGTAATCTTTCTCCAGATAGCGGCCGACGAGGGCTAATAGAGCGATAAAAATCAGGATGATGGCCAGAGTTGTGCCGGCTATGTTAACAATAATCGACTGTTGGTGCCGGCGCAGATTCTGATGGAGAGTCGCGATTTCTTTTTCACAATCATCAAGGTAGACTCCGGAACCGACCATCCAGCGCCAGTCATCTATGCCCATAACAAATGAGACCTTGGGGGAAGGTTTGTTGAAGACTTTTTTGCCTGATGCCGGTTGTTCTGAGGGCTTGTCCCAGACGTAGTAAATAAAATCACCGTGGGGTTTGGCCGCGGCCCGGCGTTCTTCCTGGACAACCTTGACCCCGTTGGGATCGGTTAAATCCCAGTAATTTTTTCCGATAAGTTGCGGTTTGGGGGCGAGCATCAAGGTGTCGCCATCATAGGAAACCACGAAAATATAACCATTTCCCTGGGCGCCGAAGCGTATTTTACCGATATCTCCCAGTAATTTCTGCTGCAGGTCACGGTCAACTTCGGCCGGATAATAAGCACAGCCGATAATCCAGTTGTAGGGGGTGAATTTTTTTGAATAATAGGTTACAACTTCTTCCGGTTGAACGCCATTCTCAGTTTTGGGATAGAGATGATTGTAACCCTCTTCACTTCTCAGCTTACCGGAATTTATTATATCACCAATTGCCTTATGGATTTGCAGGTTGTGGCGACCGATGGGACTGATGCCTTGACGCTTGTCGGCAAAAATTACATTCCCTTGCTCATCAATGATGAAACAGTACCCATATTCGTGATTAAAACGAATCTGGCGTAAACTTGCCTTAATTATCTCCTTTGTTTTATTGTCATTGCCGGTTTCGTTATAAATTTTCTCCGCCAGGGCGCAAGTATCTTCAACCCTTTTCATAATCTCCTGTTTGACCTGGGCTGTGGTTCGTATGCGGGCTATCTCGATTTGTTCAACTACGCGTTCAACCTCACGTTTAACCATGGCTTTCTGGTTTTCAATGAAGTTGCGGCGGATACTTTGGGCCTGTTGTTCAAATTGATGAAAACTTTTGTTGACCTGAAAGCTGCCCAGGATTATCGCCTGGGCGACCAGGGCAAACACTATTAAGCCGCGTAACAGGTTTATGAGTCGGATCTTTCTGGGCATCAAAAACTCCAGGAAATCTTAGGTCTGTAGCGGTTGCTGCAGTATCTCAAAGAAAACTGACGATAGCATTTCCCATTTCAACGGTATTGACGGTTTTAGTCTTGTCGGTGGCGATATCCCGGGTGTGGATGCCGGCCGCCAGGGTTTTTTTAACGGCATTTTCGATGGCGTCGGCGGCCTCATCCAAAGCGAAAGAGAAACGCAGGAGCATGGCCGCGGAAAGAATCTGGGCGATCGGGTTGGCACTGCCCTGGCCGGCAATATCCGGGGCCGAGCCGCCGGCGGGTTCATAGAGACCGAAATTATCCCGGTTGAGGCTGGCTGAAGCTAAAAGGCCCATCGAGCCGGTCAGCATCGCCGCTTCATCGGAGATGATATCACCGAACATATTACCGCAGAGCATAACGTCAAACTGCTGCGGATCTTTAACCATCTGCATGGTGGCGTTGTCGATATAGAGATGGTTCAGGGTAACATCGGGATACTCTTTCGCGACCTCGATTACTACTTCACGCCATAAAACCATACTGGTTAAAACGTTGGCTTTATCGATTGAAGTGACTATCTTTCGGCGTTTGCGGGCGGCGCGAAAAGCCAGATGGGCGATCCGTTCGATTTCGCCCCGGCTGTAGACCAGCGTATCGAAGGCTTTTTCTTTGGCCCCTGAGCCTTCCCGGCCTTTGGGCTTACCGAAGTAGATACCGCCGGTCAATTCGCGGACGCAGAGAATGTCAAAACCGTCACCGACAATCTCCGGTTTCAGCGGGGAGGCCGCGGTCAGCGAGGGATATATCCGGGCCGGGCGAAAGTTACAGAAAAGATCAAAATGTTTTCTTAAAGGCAGCAGCGCGGCCCGTTCCGGCTGCGCGGCCGGGGGCAGATTTTCCCATTGCGGCCCGCCGACCGAGCCGAAAAGAATCGCGTCGCTTTCTTCGCAGCATTTCAGGGTTTCCGCCGGCAGCGCCATACCGTGCCTGTCGATGGCGCAGCCGCCGACATCAGCATAGTTGTACGAAAATTCGCAGGCGAATTTTCCCTGGATTACGTCCAGGACTTTAACCGCTTCCGCCATAACCTCCGGGCCGATACCATCACCGGCTAAAATTGCGATCTTTTTCATTGTTTATCGCTCTCCTGTTTGAAGTTTTTGCTGCATTAACCTTATACAGGTCATTTTCGGTTTGAAAAAACAAGAAAATGTTCTGATAAAAGTACTTATTTGCGACCATCGGAAGTGCTCCCGGGTGCGGGTCAGTAACTTTCTTCCGGGTTGCGGGATATGTTCCCGCATTAGCTGAATCCAGGGTTTTTTGTCTGGGTTTAAATCACACCGGGAACGTAAGCCGGAAAGAGGCGCCGCCCTGAGCCTGGTTGACCGCCGTAATCTCACCACCCATAGCCTCGACTGCCATTTTACAGAAGTTTAAACCCAGGCCCTGTCCTTTCTGGCTGCGATCAATCTGATAGAATTTCTGGAAAATCTTGTCCAGATATTCGTCAGCGATCCCCGGCCCATTGTCGGAAACTGAAAAAACAATCTGTTTTTCAAGACGTTCCACGGCCAGAACAATTTCGCCACCCGCTTCGGGCAAGCCGTGTTTTATAGCATTAGCTATAAGGTTCTGCATAACCCGATTCAGCAGTTTCCGGTCTGTCTGCAGGGTGATATCAGCCGGGGTCGCGCGCAACTTTATTTTGAACCTTTCCGGTTCGTCTTTAAAAGTAAACTGGATCACCAGTTTCTGTAATAACTCAAGGCAGTTGATTGATTGTTTATAAACCTCGATCTGCCCGTTTTCCATTGTGGCGATATCGAGAATGCTTTTGGCCATTGTCTGGATCTGTTGCATTGTCGCATTAATCTTGTGCAGTGAGCTGATCAACTCGGCATCCGCTTCATCTTTTTGTTCAAGCTCATTAATCAACACCTCCAGCATCATCATCCCGGCATGCAGAGGGCTATTGATGTCGTGGACGATCATATTAAAATATGCTTCTCGATCATTTTCGGCTTTCTGGAGCTTCCGGTAGTTTTCCGACAGCCACAGATTAAATTTCTGTTCTTTGTCAAAGGCTCTTTTTTTCTCCAGGCAGGCATTGATCCGGGCTCGCAGCAGGATCGCGTTGAAAGGCTTGGTCAGAAAATCTTCAGCTCCGGCTTCAATACATTTGACCACCGCTTCCAGTTCATCCACAACCGAAATTATAATAACCGGGATCGAGCGTATACTTTTATCCGCCTTGATCATCTGCAGGACATCAGTGCCGCTCATTTCCGGCAGCAGCAGATCAAGCAGCACCAGGTCGGGATTTGGGGGCAGTTTAATTAATCTGAGCGCCTCCTGACCATCCTCGGCAACGATAGGAGTATGGCCCAATGCTTCAATCAGGCCTTGCAAAACATCTCGATTGATCTCATTGTCATCAACTATCAGAATTCGCGCTTTTTCCAGCATTTTCAATTTCCTTTGGCCAGATAACTTAAACTTCTTAAAACCCGGGCCTGTTCGCGGCTGAAATCCTGTAAAAGTGATTCGATTTTAGTTGTTTCTTTATTTTTTATCGCCTGCAGCAGGGCCCGGGCGACCTTTTCAAAATCGTAGGCGCCGATGGTGCCGGAAACCCCGGCTATGGTATGGGCCAGATGGTGGGCGGAAACGTTGTCACCCTGTTCCAGGGCCGCGCGGATTTCGCTATCTGTATGCGCATGATTTTTTACAAATTTTGCAAACAGTTTGCGCAGCAGTGGACGATTATTGTCTAACATTTTCAGGGCTTTTATGCAATCGAAACCATCAAGATCGGGGATGTTATCATCTTCAGGCTCAGGGTCTGAGAGGTTTTCCGCGATCACGGCTGTCGGGGCGGTCTCGGGTTTTCCCAGCCATTGGCCCAGGGTCGCGTAAAATTCCCGGGGATTAATCGGTTTGCAGATATGATCGTTCATCCCGGCGGCAAGGCATTTTTCGAGTTCTTTAACCATCGCGTGGGCGGTGGTCGCAATAATCGGGATTGCTGAATTAGTTTTACGGATTTCCCGGGTTGCCGTAATCCCGTCCATCACCGGCATCTGGATATCCATAATTACCGCGGCAAAACGGGTTTGGGCTACGGCGTTAACCGCTTCCCGGCCGTTAACCGCTTCCGTAACCTTAATCCCGGCTTTTTCCATAAGTTCACGGGCAACCTGACGATTAATCTCGTTATCTTCAACCAGTAAAACCGGTTTCCCGGCAAGATGGTAATCGACTGGTTTCTGCGACTCCGTGATTGGAGCCGGTCTGCCTGCAACCTCATCTTTATGTTCCGGGCTGCGCGGTCTCCACAGGTCGGCATCCGTAAGCTTCGGTTTGAGCGGTGGGAAAGGGGCCTTCCTGAACCATAGTTTAAAACTGAATCGGCTGCCCCGGCCGAGTTCGCTCTCAACCTTGATCTCACCTTCCATCAGGTCGACCAGCTGCCGACAGATGGCCAGACCTAAGCCGGAACCGCCAAAACGTCGCGTAATCGAAGCATCGACTTGGGAGAAGGATTGGAAGAGGTGTTTTTGTTGTTCGGGGCTTAAACCGATACCGGTATCTCTGACCGCGAAAATGAGGCAGACCTGATTTTCAGCTGCAGCCGCAATTTTGACGCTGACCACGACTTCACCGGTTTCAGTAAATTTTATGGCGTTGCCGGTAAGGTTGATGAGTATCTGTCCCAGGCGCAAAGGGTCACCGATCAGAACCTGTGGAATATCGGGAGCAATTCTGAGAATGAATTCAAGACCTTTCTTTTGCGCCTTTAAGGCCATTATACCGATCAGGTTGTTGATGACATCGTCAAGCTTGAAAGGGATTTCTTCAACTTTAAGTTTGCCCGCTTCGATCTTGGAGAAATCGAGGATATCGTTAATGACATTGAGCAGATCCCGGGCGGAATTTTCAACCTTGGTCAGATAATCTCGTTGCTTGGGCTGTAAGTCGGTTTGCAAGGCCAGGTGGGTCAAGCCGATGACGGCGTTCATCGGGGTGCGGATTTCATGGCTCATATTTGCCAGAAATTCACTTTTGAAACGATTGGCCTGCTCAGCTTCGGAACGGGCCGCGGCCAGTTGTCGGTTTAACCCGGTTAATCTGCGATTCCAGTAAAAAAAGAGGCCCAGTATCAGCAGGGCGCCGCTGATAATCAGGAGGATGTACTGGATAACGGTTTCAAGGGCGATGCCGGGTTCATATTTGATCGAGACCCATTTTTTCAGGATTCGGTTTTTCTCTTCGTTGCTGATGCTGGCCAGCCCTTTGTTTATAATTGAGACCAGTTGCGGCCAATCCTTGCGGATGCCGAAATGAAGATCAAGGGTTTCCATTTGGGCCGGGGCCGCGACTTTCAGGTTGGTCAGGTTCAGATATCTGATCCAGTGTGAAGCTGAGGCGATATTGCCGACCATCGCGTCGGCCTTGCCCGCGGAGACGGCCGTCAGCGTCTCCGCCAGAGTTGTAAAAGTAAGGGGTTTGATGCGGCTGTGATCATGGAGAAAACCCTCATGTGAACTGTTGGCCTGGACCGCGACCCGGGCCTGGTCAAGATCCTCGAGACCGGTGATGAAAGGGTAATCCGTGCGCGTGATAATTACCCGCTGAAATTTGATGTAGGGAACGGAAAAATTGAGGTATGCAAGTCGCGCCAGAGTTTTACCGATACAGGGTAAAACATCGATTTCTCCGGCTCGATTTTTGCGGACGACTTCATCCCAGGTCAGATGGGGCACGACCTTCATATTGAGGCCTAAACGGCGTCGCAGAATTTTTATGTAATCGGCGGCAATACCGCTATATTTACCATCCTTGTCAATGAATTCGAAAGGTACGAATTCAGGATCAACCCCGAGAGTGATAAGCGGATGTTCCGTCAGCCATTTTTTCTCCGCCGCTGTTAGCGGCACACTCGGCTCGCAGGGTTCACTGTCCCCGGAGCCCAGCCATTGGTGGCGGATAGCGCGATGCTCCCGGTCGGAAATCAGGGCAAAACCCTTATTCAGAATTGCGGTAAGTTCGGGCCAGTCCGGCCGGACGCCGATACAGAGTTTACTTTTCTCAAAACCACTGTCGGAGCTGACCTGAAGATTAAAGAGACTGTTTTGCTCAATCAGCCAGAGCGCGGCCGCCTGGTTGCCGATATAGGCATCCGCCCGGTTGCGCGAGACCGCTTCCAGAGCCTGCAGCGATGAGGTGACCGGCAGCAGGGTGATGTCGGGGTATTTTTGCTGCAATCGCTTTTGCAGTTTATAACCTTTTTCAATCGCCACCCGTTTTCCGGCAAGATCATCCACTCCGTTAATTCCGGTTAGATTTTTATTGGTTACTATGATGTATGGCGCCGAAAAGTAGGGTTTGGTATAGCGCCAGAATCGGGCTCGTTCCGGGGTCCAGGCCAGGTCCGCGACAATATCGATTTTACGGGATCTGGCTTTTTCAATCATTGCCGACCAGTTTGCCGCCGGTTCGGGTTTGAACCTGATGCCGCAATAAGTGCTCAAAAGACGCAGATATTCTGCCGTAATTCCACGATGAGCCCCGGTTTTGTCGATAAAATCAATCGGCGGCCAGTCCGCGTCAATGCCGACAGTTATGGTTTTATGATGTTCGAGCCACACCCTCTCAGCGGCGCTCAAGTGGATTTTTTTATGGGCGGCCTCATCTTTACGGGAAGGCAGAGTTAGGTCCGGTGACTCTGTCGGGGGGGTGTTTTTAATAATCTTGCCGGGCGCTGTTGCCGGCGGGTTGTTTTTGTCCGGTAAAGGGGCGGCTGTGGTAGGGAGCGGGAAAGTCAGAAGCGCTATTATGAAGATTAATGTTGAAAAGAAGGCCCCGGAAGGTTTACGCCATAACAATTCTCGGGCTTGTGATAATTGCATCGCTCCGTTCCGTTCATCTGTAGTTAACATTAGTACCTTACAGGTTATTTTCTTGTTTTAAAACAAGAAAATGTTCTGATAAGAGCACTTATTTGCGGGCCGACGGATTGCCCCTGGGGTGCGACCAGCGGATTGCCCCTGGGTACGGGCCGGTAACTTTCTTTATGGGTTGCAGGATCTGTTCCCGCATCAGGTCATACGGATGGCAAATTGCGGGCAGAAGCCGACGCAGTAGCCGCAGCGCAGACAGAGATCGGGGTTGATTTCAGGTTTTAAATCCGGGGCCGGTTTACTGATGGCCAGGTTGGGGCAGGTTTTTATACACTCTCCGCAATCTTTACAGAGGAAATCGATCACCTGAAAACATTTGCTTGCGGCTGCGGGGGGCGGCAGTTTGGCGGCGGCCTCCGGGTCGGCGTTGAAATAGTTAAGATTGTACTCAACTTCTTTCAGACTGACCATACCCAGCGCAATCGGCAGGGGGAAGAGTTCGCGCACAAAACTTAAAGCACAGTGATAGTCATTGACCAGACAGCCGCCGCCTAAAGCCTTCATCAGATAGATGCCCTGCTTATGTTCCCGGCAGCGGTTGATTGCGGCAATCATCCTGGCGGTGTCGCCGTGGAGGATGCCGGTGCCGTTTTTATTGATAATCGGAAAAACAATATCTACATCATCCCGTGCCGCGGCCAGATTAACCGCCGGGACCGAATGAGTGCTGATGCCGACCGCCTTGATGATACCTTGTTTTTTGCAATCGAGCAGTGCCTGCCAGGCCCCGGCCCGGGTTTTAAAAACATCTTCGCCCGCGGGCACCCGGGCCGCGTGCAGATGAAAGATGTCGATATAGTCAAGTTCCATTTCCCGTAAGGCTCCATCGATTGCAGCCTGCATCCCCTGAGCATCCGGAGCCATTGATTTGCTGGCGATCACCGGTCGGATTCGGGTTTGCTTCAGGGCCTGCCGAATCGGTTCGTAGGTCTGATAAAGCTGGGCCGTGTCGATAAAAGTAACTCCGCCTTCTAAGGCTTTAAGGATGATTTCAGCCCCGGTTTCCGGGTCGATTTTTTTCTGCAGAGGCCCCAGCGGCAGGGCCCCGAAACAGAGTTCACTGACCGGAATTCCGGTTTTTCCCAAATTGTAAATTTTCATCAGCGCAATCTCTCTTGTCGTAACCTAAGGTTTGCTGTTTTTGATTTTGGCTTTTGCGGCCAGAAGCTCGTAAGTGAGTCGGTAGGCGATATAGTATTTGTAGATGTTACTGACATACTGGACGGTTTCGCGACCGATGCGTTTGGCGGCGGCGACTTCAACGTTGCCAAACCAGACATTTTGGTTGAGCCCCATTTTTTCCGCGAGTTGGCGCATTTTGGCAATCTTGCGCGGCCCGGCGTTGTATGAAGCGAAGCTGAACAGCATCTTGTTGAGATCATCCATATTTTGTTTGTCGGCGTAGTAGTTATCGTAAATAAAGCGCAGGTATTTCGTGCCGGCGGCGATATTGTTGCCGATTTTATCAATATCGGGAATCCCGACATGCTTGTCGGCGGCGGTACTTTTCAAGATCTGCATAATGCCGATAGCTCCGGCCGGGCTGCGTTTTTTCTGGTCGAGCTGGGACTCCTGAAACGCCAGCGCCATCAGCATCAGGTAATCGAAATGAAAGCGCTTGCCGTTTTCCCGGAAGAGCTTGACGGTCTGTTTAAATCTTTCCCGCTCTTTTTTCCGATTAGGATTTTTAACCCATTTATTATTTTTCAGGTAGCGTTTGATAATGACGTTGCCGTGCAGGGTTCCTTTCCGATTTTTGTGGATAAACTGATTAACCATCTCCTTTAACCTGGGGCTGTTTTTGCGGAAGGCCCAGGCAATCTGCCCGCCCGCATGGATTACCAGATCATCCCTGACGGTTAAATTTTTCAGGACTCCGGCCCAGAATTTGGCCTTGTGCAGGTCGACCACCGCCCAGGGAAGAATGTTTGAGTTAACCATTTCGAGCAGGTCGGCATCTTCAAGATACCTTGCCGCCGGTTGCAGATTGATTTTTTTGCGGCCCGTTCGGGCAAACTTTTGATTAAGTTCCTGCAGATGCTCATAGTAACTGCTCGATTTGCGAACGGTTATAGTCCGACCGGCAAGATCTTCGATCCGCTGGAGTTTGTCGGCGCCGGGGCCGGTGACCAGGACTTCCTTGACATCCTTGATCCAGGGAGCAGAAAAATCGACTCTTTGAAGGCGTTGCGGGGTTATCGTCAGGTTGGCGGCGGCAATATCGCCGCGTCCTGCAACCAGGTCGGTAAAGATTTTATCCCGGGTTGTCGGAACAAAAACCACCCGGATTTTGATGGTGCCTTTCTTGAGTTTTTTATTGACAAATTTTTCAAAAAGTTTGAGCTCTTCATAGGCGGCTCCACGCGTCTGGCCTTTGTCAATAAAGTAGAACATATCATTATAGACCACCAGCGCCCTGATGGTATGGCGTCGACTCATCTTGTCGAAATCGCCGGTGAATTTCTGATTGTAGAGCAGTTCATCATGTTTGGTTTCAGGGACGGCAGCGGCAAAGCTTGAGGCTGCGGTTATAAACACCGCCAAAACTATACTCAGGAAAAGCCGCAGATGGACAGCTCTGGTTTGAGTCAGCATAATAAAAAATCTCCGGGGACGATTTGTTGATAGTTGAGTAACTATTCAGCCGAATCCGGGGTCGGGCGCGGTTTTTCTCCGCCAGGCGTTAAGATTTCTGTTTTTCCTTTAAGCTCGCTGCGCCCGCCTTGCAAAACTCGCTTACGCTCAAACAGTTGCAATGCTAATGCGGGAACAGCTCCCGCAAC
>WFRP01000262.1 GCA_015486505.1 Pseudomonadota bacterium
ACTAAACAACCGTGTTATCTGACCAACTGCGGGAAACATTTTTTACCAGTGTTATCAACTATAATGGTTTAAGAAGCTCTCGTCAAGTTATTTACTTTAGGGAAATTAAAATTCGGCTGAAATTTACGTCGATTTAACCCCGGTTTAAGCCCGGCACCTGGATGAGTTTTTATGGATATTTTTCACATAGATCGCACCTATCGTAATATCCGACGCTATCGTCAGATTGTGGCGGTTTTTATTAAATACGGTTTCGGCGGTCTTTTGGAGCAGCTTAACCTTGACTATTATTTAGCTCTCGGCAAAAGCCTTTTTACCTTTCAGCGCATTAAACGTGACGATTTGATCCGCTTTTCCAAAGCTGAGCGGATGCGTATGGCCCTGGAGGAATTGGGTCCGACCTTTATAAAGCTCGGGCAGCTGCTTTCAACCCGGCCCGATATCGTGCCCGATGATATCTTGGTTGAACTGCGTAAGTTGCAGGATGAAGTTCCCGGATTCTCTTTTCCCGAGGCCCGGGAACTGATTGAAAAATCGCTTGAGCTTTCCCTGGCTGAGGCCTTTATCGAATTCGCGCCGGAGCCGGTGGCGGCGGCCTCAATCTCCCAGGTGCATCGCGCCCGGCTGCATAATGGCTGTGAAGTGGCGGTCAAGGTGCAGCGTCCGGATATCGAAGAGGAAATTGCCACTGATATTGATATTATGTTTACTCTGGCGGAGCTTGCAACCAAGCATATTACTGAGTTGGAGCCTTATCAGCCCGCCCTTTTAGTGCGTGAATTCGCGAAAAATATTCGCCTGGAACTCGATTTTCATATTGAAGGGCGTAATATTGACCGTTTTGCCCAAAATTTTGCCGATGATGCCACCGTTCATATTCCCAGGGTCTACTGGGATAGGAGCAGTCGCCGGGTTTTAACCCTGGAATGGATTGACGGGGTTAAAATCGATGAACTTGCGAAATCTTCCGCCGGCAAATATGATCCGGCTATCCTGGCGGCCCGGGGCGCTGATTTTATGCTGCGGCAGATCCTTGAGTTTGGTCTCTTTCACGGCGACCCGCATCCGGGCAATCTTTTTGTCCTGCCGGAAAATGTTATCGTTCCGATTGATTTCGGGCTTGTCGGCCGTCTTGATGATGAACTGGCGGCTGCTCTTTTGGAGCTGATTCTGGCCGGGTTGAAAAAGGATGTGCCGGGGTTGATCCGGGTTCTCTTTAAAATCGGCGTGGTTGATGAAGACAAGGTTGATATGCGGGAATTGCGGGGCGATCTTTTTGATCTTCTCGATCGTTATGCCGGAGTTTCGTTGCGGGATATTCACCTTAAAAGTTTAAGCCGGGATTTTATCCGGGTGATTAACTTTCATCATATCCGGTTTCTGCCGGATTTTATGCTTTTGCTGCGGGTTTTACTCTCGGTTGAAACGACAGCGAGAAAACTTGATCCGAAGTTTGATTTTTTCAGGCACTCCGCCCCTCTGGTCGAAAATCTGGCGAAGAAACGTTTTTCATCCGAGTATCTGCAAAAACTGGCGGCCAGCCGGCTCAAGGAGATTGCCGCCCTGGTTGATATTATTCCCGGAACCACCCGGGAGATCCTGAAAAAATTGAGTCGGGGGCATCTGCGCTTTGAGTTTGAACATTTGGGGCTTGAACTTTTCAGTCGCAACCTCGACCGGATTGCCAACCGGCTTTCGTTTACAATGGTGGTTTCGGCGATAATTATCGCCTCATCACTGATAATGACCGGTGATAACGGTTTTAAGGTGCTCGGTTATCCGCTTTTAGGGATTATCGGTTATGTCCTGGCCGGCGGCCTGGGAACCTGGCTCGCCATCGCCATCCTGCGCTCGGGGAAGATGTGAAAAAAATTGGAAGATTACACCGGCCCCAATTTACTCACCATATAAGCTTTGACTGCAGACGTGTCGGCTGCGATTCGCTCTGAACGACAGGGGAGGTCTTCAAGGGCGGCAATGGCCGGCGGCATCGGCGGGAACTTGCCGATGGCTTTCTGGACCGCATCCGGAAATTTTGCCGGGTGGGCGGTCGCAAGACAGACGACCGGGGTATTGTTTCGCCCGTCTTCGCCCAGTTTGCCGGCGGCGCTGACCCCGGTCGCGGTGTGCGGATCGAGAATATAATCCGTTTTTTCCCAAATGTTTTTAATGGTCTCCAAAGTGGCTTGATCATCAACCCGGGTTGCCGTAAAATCAGCTTTGACCCGGGCCTGGAGCCCTGCGGGCAGGGTCAGTCTGCCTGAATTTTTGAACTCAGCCAGCATTTCTTTAAGTTTTTGCGGATTGCAGTCGGTCAGAAAATAGAGATAACGTTCAAAATTACTGGCCAGCTGAATATCCATCGACGGGCTTAAGGTCGGCTGAACCGGGGCGGTTTCGTAAATCCCGGTGTTGATAAAACGTGAGAGGATATCATTGGCATTTGTGGCGAGAACCAGTTTTTTGATGGGCAGGCCCATTTTTTTTGCGAGCCAGCCGGCCATAATATTGCCGAAATTTCCGGTCGGAACCACCGCGCTGAAATCTTGACGATTTTTTTCCGGCAGTTGGCTGTAAGCACTGAAATAGTAAACGATCTGCGCCATAATTCGGGCCCAGTTGATAGAGTTGACGGCCCCGAGACTATATTTTTGTTTAAAATCCAGATCGGCAAAAATCTCCTTGACCACCCGCTGGCCATCATCAAAATTTCCAGCAATAGCGAGATTGAAAACATTGTCATCAAGGACTGATGTCATCTGTTTTTCCTGGATTCGGCTGACCCGGCCCTGGGGATGGAGAATGAAGATGTTGATATTATCTTTACCGCGGATGCCATGGATCGCGGCACTGCCGGTATCCCCGGAGGTCGCCCCGATGATATTCAGTGAGCTTTTCTCCTTTTTGAGCAGATATTCAAAAAGATTGCCGAGAAATTGCAGGGCGACATCTTTAAACGCCAGAGTCGGGCCGTGGAAAAGTTCCTGAATGTAGAG
>WFRP01000263.1 GCA_015486505.1 Pseudomonadota bacterium
GATTTAATAATCAGAAAATGTTCTGATAAGAGTACTTATTTGCGGGCCAGTAACTTTCTTTTGGGTTGCGGGGATTGTTCCCGCATTAGTACCTTACAGGTTATTTTCTGCACCAAAAAAACAAGATTTAATAATCAGAAAATGTTCTGATAAGAGTACTTATTTGCGGGCCAGTAACTTTCTTTTGGGTTGCGGGGATTGTTCCCGCATTAGTACCTTACAGGTTATTTTCGGTTTGAAAAAACAAGAAAATGTTCTGATAAGAGTACTTATTTGCGGGTCGCAAGGCCCTGTTTGGGTTGCGGGATCTGTTCCCGCATTAGATTATTTAAATTACAGCATAAATGAGGTGATAACATAATCGGCGACCAGAACCGAGACCGAGGATACGACAACCGCGGAGGTTGTCGCCCGGCTTACCCCTTCAGCCCCGAAGCCCCAGGGCCGCCGATTAACCCAGAAACCATGCTCGGCACAGATCCAGACTAAAAGTAAAGCAAAGCAGACCGATTTCACAAAACACATTTTCAGATCAACCGCGGTGACACTCGCGCGCATACTCGCCATATAGGCCCCGCCGTTTCCGTGCAGAAGCACAACCCCGACCATATAGCCGCCGAAAACCCCGACCAAATTAAAAACTGCAGTCAGCAAAGGAATTGAGATAAGGCCCGCAATCAATTTGGGGGCCACCAGATAACGGTAAGGATTTATCGCCATACAATCCAAAGCATCAATCTGCTCGGAAATTCGCATTATTCCAAGTTCAGCGCACATCGCCGAACCGGTACGTCCGATTACCATCAAAGCGGTAAGTACCGGGCCCAGTTCACGAATCAGGCTTAAGGCGACCGCCGCCCCCAAAGCACTGGATGAGCCGTATTTACTCAAAGTATAATGTCCCTGTAAACCCAGAACCATCCCGACAAAAGCTCCGGTAAACATAATTACCAGAAAAGAGCCCGAACCGATAACCTGGATCTGCCGCAATAAGGGCCGCAATTTGAACGGAGGCTGAACCACACCCCGCAGGGTAAAGAACAGAAAGATGGCCGAGCGCCCCATACTTTCCAGACTCCCCAAGCCGATTCGGCCAAGCTTTTGCAAGCCTTCAAACAATACCGGAGACCTCAACCCGTAATAGATGCAAGATACACTACAAAATCAGTTTCTTTTAAGTATACTATTTCCGCTATATAGTCAAACAATTTTGCCGCCGCAAATAATATCATCCGACAAATCACAAACCCGGTCAATGATTATGTTTTTCCGGCTTTTTCCGCTTGAACCGGCCGACTAATTGTGCTAAGGGCCTTGTTTAATAGTATTGTTACATTTTTAACATTTACAGTCGAGGACAGGAAAATGAGCTACGAATTTTTACAGGTCAAAGTCAAAAATGGTGTCGGAATTATCACTCTTAACCGGCCGCCGGCGAATTCATTAAATGAAGCAATCGTGGCGGAACTTGACCGGGCTTTTGATGAAATCGCGGCCGATGACGCGGCTAAAGTTCTGGTAATCAACAGCGAGATTCCCGGTTTCTTCATTGCCGGCGCCGACATCAAAATGTTTACCCGAATGACGGCTTACGAGGCCTGGGAAATTTCCGGTGAACTGCAGCGGGTCAACCAGAAACTTGAAGATATGCCCAAGTTGACGATTGCCGCTATCGCCGGTTACGCTTTCGGCGGCGGTCTCGAACTGGCAATGGCCTGTGATTTCCGGTTTATGGCGGAGAGCGTAACCATCAAGGACAAAACCAAGGTTCCGGCTTTGGGACTTCCGGAAACCAGCTTAGGTATTCTTCCGGGTGCAGGCGGCACCCAGCGTCTCGCCCGGCTGCTGGGGAGCAAACAGGCGCTTTATTTTATTGCCACAGCTAAGAATATCACGCCGCAGGAAGCTTTGGATCTGGGGATTGTCCAACAGTTGATGGCCGGCGATGAACTTAACGAAAAAACTATTGCCTTTGCGGAAGAGATGGCAACCAAAGCCGTAATCGGCATCGCTCAGGCGAAAAAAGCCATCTACAAAGGTTATGATCAGGATACCGCGACCGCAATGCAGATCGAGCAGGATGCCTTTATGAAAGCCTTCGCCAGTGAAGACGCAAGCGAAGGTCTGAATGCTTTCGTTGAAAAAAGAGCGGCGGTTTTCCAGGGCAAATAAGATTTAATGGTCTCGTAAAAGCATCGCAGATCGCTATCGCGACCACAGATTTGCAGGTAACGTAAGCTTTTCCTCTACGCTGCGTCTCTGCACAAAAACAGTTTTTAACTCGCGCAGAGAAACTGAATCTGTGTCAATCTGCGTTCATCTGCGGCTTATATTTTTTTAGAGGTTGCATCAAATAAAACTTTATAAACCACCCGTTCGCTATAGCTCAC
>WFRP01000264.1 GCA_015486505.1 Pseudomonadota bacterium
CAGGCAATGTCATCTTCGCCTTTCAAGTCTTTAACACCGTCACCCGGGAGCAGTCCACTGATGGTGTAGGAGATGGAGAAATTCGGGGAGACCGCATATTTAGCCTGAGCATCAAGAGTCAGACCAATGTCATCATCACTAAGGATTTTATCGCCGTTAGCGTCGCGAAGACCATCTTCTTCGGCAAACCACATGTAACAAGCCTGTACTTTGTAGGAAGTGTCGCAGATTTTACCGGTGGCGCCCATGCCGACATGGATGAGACCGGGGTTGTTACCGGTACCGGCGCCGCCGATACCGCCGTACTGGGCGGAAGGATCACCCAAACGCTCAGGAGTCAGAGAGTAAAGCGGTGAGCCGAGACCGTAAATGTGCTCGTACATGTAAGCGCCTTCCATACCGAAGGTCGGGGTGTAACGGGCGATGTCGGTAATGCCGACAAAACCTTCAGCATCGTTATCGGTGTTGTCATCATCACCCCGGACATAGTAACCACCGAAATAGGGCTGGAATTCCGGCATCAGATCCAGTTTCACAGAAGCGAAAAACGCATAGGAGCTGATGTCGTAGTCGTCGGTGCCGCCTTCAGCGGCATCGTTGATGGTACCGCCGACATATACGCCTTCAAAGCTCGGCATGATCATACCGATTTTACCGTAAGCTTCCAGACCGCCATAGTAGGCATGGGCGTTGCCGCCGTGACCCTGCGCGTTTTTACGCATGTCACTCATGGTGGCAAACGGGCTGATAGTCATGCCGTCAAACTTGAAGTTCGCTTTAAGGTTGTAGGTGTACCAGTCAGC
This sequence comes from Pseudomonadota bacterium, assembly GCA_015486505.1. Classification (GTDB taxonomy): domain Bacteria; phylum Desulfobacterota; class Anaeroferrophillalia; order Anaeroferrophillales; family Tharpellaceae; genus Tharpella. The sequence goes on from WFRP01000264.1 coordinate 804, forward strand.
ATCGCGATATTTGCCGGTGAAATCACTGTTGAGATCGTCAGAATCTTCAATCAGGAGCATGTAAGCCTGCCATGTGCCGACATCGCCAAGTTTGCCGGAAAGCTGGATGAAAGGATGGTCATCACCATAGACCAGACCACCGGTTTTGAGATCCTGGTACAGAACATCCCAACCGGTTGTCAGGCGGAGGCCACCAAAATCATACCAGAATTTGGAACGTTCAACGCCGAACTCACCACCGAAGTCGGAAGTTTTGTTACCCCAGTCACCGTAGGTGTTACGGTCAACGTTGTGTTTTGAATAGTGGATATCATTTTCGAGGATAACGCGGAAGCCGAAGTTTTCGCCTTTGCCAGCGAAGCCCAAACGGAGTTCGTTGCGGACAAAGAAACCGGCGCCCCAGCCGCCTTCATCCAGGGTTACCCAGTCTTCTTTGTCATTGTCAAAGTCATTCATGTTCTTGCAGTAGGTCGGGATAACCCGGTTGCTGCCGAAGAGGGTCAGGTCGACGCCCTGGTGCGCCTTGACCGTGCCCTGACCAATCTTTACTTTAGGGATAACGTCCGCCGAACCGCCGAATGATGCGGCGACCGTGGCGAGGATAAAAATAACACTCACCAGTAATACCAGATAACTTTTCTTCATCTTTCCTTACTCCTTTTCTTGTTGTTGACTTTCTTAATTAGAACTTCTACCTGTTCGGCTTTGCTACTAAATTGGTTGACCCGGCAAATCTGTTGGCAAATTACTGTGCCAGCCAAGTTAATAAACAAACCCAGAAAAACGAACCTAGAATCGAACAACAGCCTTTGATTATGAGATAGCTATAATTAGATTATTAGCCACTGGACACCGTGAATATCACTGCAACCACTGTTTGTCAACAGTTTTTTAGACAATTTTAATATTGCCGGTTGATAATCTTTATTTTTTCCGAAGATAGGGTCAGCGGGCGGACTGAGTTGAGTGTTATTACGTAGGTGGTTTCAGTGGTAATGGCGGTAGCCGGCGGGAAGGTCTGATTGGCTAAGTGGTTTTGCTGCGGCGCAAAGATTAGTTTCGGTTCCAGAGCAACCACCATATCTTTTTCGAGCCGCATTTTATTGTTACGGGCGATGAAGGGGTATTCGTCAACTTCTAGGCCGACGCCGTGGCCGACGAAACTGACTTTATCGGGGCCGTAACCGAGAAAACTGTCGCCAAAACCGAAATCTGCGGCGATCTCCAGAGCCCGGTTAAAGATGGCACCGGATTCGATGCCGGGCTTGAGCAGGTTGACGAGTTCCTGATTCAAGGCCAGGAGTTGCCGGTGGGTATTGTCGATAATTTCCGGCGGGTCCCCCAATGAGAACATACGGGTAAGGTCGGCAAGGTAGCCCTCGTAATTGACCATAAAGTCAATGCTTAGCGGCAGACCGGGCCGGATCAGTGAATGTCCGGCTCCTTGAGAAAATGCCGGGCTTAAACCTAAACCGTTGGTCGGGGCATCGAGATAGCCGCGACGGACACTTTCCGGCCCGGTCAGGATGTGGCCGAAAAAAAACTCATGGTTAAAACCGCGCATACGCACGATGCCGAGGTGGCCCAGGCTCAGGGCCTGATGTTCAAGCTCGGCCATAAGTTCGATTTCACTCATACCTTCCCTGATAATAGTGGCGGCATAGCGCATAACCTTATCCATAATCGCGGCCGCGCTTTCAATGCAGTCAATCTCATAACGGCTTTTGCGGGCCCTTAATTTGCGGATCAGCGGCGCGGCGTCGGAGATTGCGGCGGTTTCGGGCAGCAGCTTTTGCATGCGGTATAAAAGCCGGGCCGGGATAACGTCAAGTTCCAGGCCGATATTTGCGGGTTGGTCGGGGACGATTGCGGCAAGTTCGGTTTTAAGTTTAGCGTCCGACCGGGGTTGGGGTCTGATGTCGCCAAGCGGCGATTCGAGTCGGGCCCGATCAAGACTGCGGCGCACCCAGAAGACCGGTTCGCCGTCTGTCGGCAGCCAGAGGATGCCGTTCTGCAGGGTGCCGGTGAAATAATAACGATCAACATTCTGCAGGATCAGAATGCCGTCAAGTTCAGTTTTTGCCAGAGCGGCCCGGGCGTTTGTGAGGCGTTGTTTGATTTCCGCGGCGGGAACCGGTTTGTAGGATGCGGGGAGGTTGAAATCAGGCAGGTTCATGGTTTTGAGAAAAGTTTTGCGAAAATTAAGCGGTTCGGGGTCAAGTTGCGTTAATTTTGCTTTCTATATGTTCCAGGTAGTCGTTGATTTCCTGTTTCAGGGTGCCGAGTTCGGTCAGGCGGGATTCGATCTCGGCACTGTGGCGGCGCAGCAACTCCGCCACTTTCGGGAGAACCTTTTTGTTGGTGCGGTGGCGGTTGTAGTGGTTTTCAAGCTCGGCCATCTCGCCCAGGGAGAGGCCTAAAAGTTTGAGTTTTTTTATAAAGCGCAGGCGCCTGAGGTCATCTTCGGTATAAACGCGGCGGCCGCCCTCAATCCGTTTTACGGTATTTAAAAGGCCGATTTCTTCGTAATAACGGATAGTTCTGGTGCTTAAATCAAGGAGCTTGCCGATTTCACCAATTCGATAACGTTTTACGGGCTGCTCGTCGGCCGGGCTGCTGTTTTGCGGAACGGATTTCATGAATGGATTCCGGATAACCTGGATGACTTTATTCTCGGTTTCATAAACTTACCGGTTCGCTACAATATTAACAGTGCAGTTGTCAAGCTATATTTGGCGCTTGCGCCCGGTTTGCTAATCGTGGAGCCGGTGCCGGAGGTTTGAGTTTTGCTCTGTAAGGTTCCGGCATATCGATGTTTTGTCTTTGTGCTGTCGGTCTCAGCGGTTGAGCGCGGGAAATTGGGTTTGTTTTAATGTGGATTTAAGCGGATGTTGAGGGCTCATTATTTTTGGTTGACAAATTGAATATGATGGTATAGGTGGACGTATCTATAAAGATGTTTTAGTGCGTTGCAGGTTATTTTCTGCACCAAAAAACAAGATTTAATAGTCAGAAAATGTTCTGATAAGAGTACTTATTTGCGGGCCAGCGGATTGCCCCTGGATGCGGGTCACAAGGCTCCGTTTGTTCTTTTGGGTTGCGGGATCTGTTCCCGCATTGGATATTTTCAGATGGGGAAGATACTTATGTCGGAAGAGAAAGAGACTGCTGAAACCCAGGTTCTGCTGGAAGCTGATAGTGTCTCTCTGAGTTTTGGCGGAGTTAACGCGCTGCTCAGTGTCGGTTTCCAGGTGGAGCGCGGCGATATCTATTCGATTATCGGCCCGAACGGGGCCGGTAAATCGAGTATGTTTAATGTTATCAGCGGGCTTTACCGGCCCCAGCGCGGCCGTATCCTTTACAAAGGGCAGGACATTACGCATCTGCCGCCCTATAAAATCGCGCCGTTGGGGATCGCCCGCAGTTTTCAGAATGTTGAACTGTTCAAGGGGATGACGGTTATCGACAACCTGATGCTCGGACGTCATATTCACATGAAGGCCGGCCTGTTAAGTGGCGGCCTTTTTTTTGGCAAAGCTCGGAAAGAGGAGTTGCGGCATCGGGCCGTGGTTGAGGATATTATTGATTTTCTTGAGATTGAACATATTCGTAAAAAGCCGGTGAGTATGCTCTCCTACGGCTTGCAGAAGCGTCTGGAACTCGGCCGGGCTCTGGCGCTGGAGCCGGAGCTTTTGCTGCTGGATGAGCCGATGGCAGGTATGAATCTTGAGGAAACCGAAGATATGGCGCGCTTCATTCTGGATATTAATCAGGAGCGTGATACGACGGTGCTTTTGATCGAACACGATATGGGTGTGGTTATGGATATCTCGGATAAAGTTACGGTCTTGAATTTTGGTGAGCTGCTGGCTTCGGGAACCCCGCAGGAAGTGCAGGAGAATCCTTTGGTAATCAGCGCTTACCTGGGTGATGAAGATTCCGTCTTTCTTGCCGGCAGAGCCGGTTGAGGGGGGCTTTTATGAGCGCAGACACTTTACCCAAACTCTTACAGCAACAGACCGAAAAATATGGTCAGCGCAAACATGCCTTAAGGGAAAAAGATTACGGTATCTGGCAGAGTTTCACCTGGCAGGAGTACTATGATCATGTCAAATATTTTTGTCTGGGAATGGTTGCGTTGGGCCTGAAAAGAGACGATAAGGTTTCGATTATCGGTGATAATCGCCCGGAATGGCTTTATGCCGAACTTTCCTCCCAATGTATCGGCGCTGTGCCGATCGGGATTTATCAGGACTCGGTTCTGAAAGAGATTTCCTACATTATCAATCTGTCGCGCTCCAAATTTGTCGTGGCCGAGGATCAGGAGCAGTGCGACAAGATTCTTGATATGATCGACGATATTCCTTCAGTCGAACATATTATCTATCACGACCCCAAAGGGATGCGGGGCTACGATGATCCCAAATTGATCTATTTCCCCGATGTTGAAGATCTGGGCCGCAAATATGAAGCTGAAAACCCGGGTTTTTTCGAGCTGCAGGTGGAAGCTACCAACGAGATGGATGTCGCTTCGATCTGTACCACCTCGGGTACGACCGGGAATCCGAAACTCTCACTTTTAAGCCATCGCAATATGGTAAGCATGGCCCGTAATCTGGGTGAAGTCGACAAAAAATACGAGACCGACGAATTTGTTTCATTCCTGCCGCTGCCCTGGATCGGCGAGCAGATGATGGCGATTTCCAGCGCGCTGCTTTTCGGGTTTACGGTAAATTTTCCGGAAAAACCGGAAACCGCGCAGGATAATGTCCGTGAAATCGGCCCGCATGTAATGTTTTCACCGCCGCGGGTCTGGGAGAATCTGGCGGCTTCGGTGCAGGTGCGGATTATGGATGCCTCGCCTTTCAAACGGATGGTTTATAATCTCTGTCTGCCGATCGGTTATCACTGGGCCGATCTTAAATTTCAGAAGAAAACTCCGACCCTGATGGAAAAATTAAAATACGGGCTCGCCTATTGTCTCGTTTTTCGGGCTTTGAAAGACCGTTTGGGTTTTTCTAATATTCGCAGCGCCTCAACCGGCGGGGCCGCTTTAGGGCCCGATACCTTCCGTTTTTTTCACGCCCTGGGGGTTAATCTCAAGCAGATTTACGGCCAGACCGAGATTTCCGGGATTTCCTGTATTCATTATGACGGGGATATTGATTTCGATTCGGTCGGGAAGCCGATTCCGGGTACCGAGATTAAAATAACCGAGGAAGGGGAGATTATCTCCCGCAGCCCGTCCCTGTTTATGGGCTATTATGAGAATCAGAAAGCGACCGATGAGACGATTATCGATGGCTGGCTTCATTCCGGTGATGCCGGCTATTTTAATGAGCGCGGCCACCTGGTGGTTATTGACCGGGTCAAAGATGTTATGACTCTGGCCGACGGGACTAAATTTTCGCCGCAGTTTATTGAAAATAAGCTCAAATTCAGCCCCTATATCAAGGAAGCGGTCGCGATCGGGCATGAGCGTGATTATATCGTGGCGATGATCTGTATCGATTTTGAGATTGTTGGTAAATGGGCTGAGAATAACCGCTTAGCCTATACAACCTACACCGACCTGGCCTCGCAGGAACCGATTTACGGTATGATTCAAGCTGAGGTAACCAAGGTTAATGAAAGTCTGCCGGCGGCGGCGCGGATCAGAAAATTTGTCCTGCTCTACAAAGAACTGGACGCGGACGATGATGAGTTAACCCGGACGCGCAAAGTCCGGCGCCGTTTTGTGGATGAAAAATACAGCGATATTATCAACGGCATGTATGAGGGGCTTGAAGTTGTTCATATCGATACGCTGATTAAATATCAGGATGGTAAAACCAAACAGTTAAAAACCGATCTTAAAGTGAAGAGTTTTTAGTACCTTACAGGTTATTTTCTGCACCAAAAAACAAGATTTAATAATCAGAAAATGTTCTGATAAGAGTACTTATTTGCGGGCCGAAAAGGCTCCGTTTGGGTTGCGGGATTTGTTCCCGCATTAGTACCTTACAGGTTATTTTCTGCACCAAAAAACAAGATTAATAATCAGAAAATGTTCTGATAAGAGTACTTATTTGCGGGCCGAAAAGGCTCCGTTTGGGTTGCGGGATATGTTCCCGCATTAGTACCTTACAGGTTATTTTCTGCACCAAAAAACAAGATTTAATAATCAGAAAATGTTCTGATAAGAGTACTTAATTTGCGACCAGCGGATTGCCCTTGGGTACGGGCCGGAAACTTTCTTTTGGGTTGCGGGATTTGTTCCCGCATTAGTAATTCAGGATGCTTTTTTAAATTTGTTTGCGGGTTTCAAGTCCGTATCAGGAGGCGATTGACAGGATGGATTTTTTTCTACAACTTCTGGTCAGCGGCATTGTTGTCGGCAGTATTTACGCGCTGGTAGCTTTAGGCTTTGTCCTGATTTTCAAGGCGACCGGGGTTATAAATTTTGCTCAGGGTGAATTCCTGATGGTCGGGGCTTATGTCTGTCTGGCCCTGGTCTCACAACTGCATATTCCTTTCTGGATTGCCTTTTTTCTCACTATGGTGGTTACTGTGGTTCTGGGCCTGATAATTGAACGGGTGGCGTTGAGGCCGATGATCGGTGAGCCGATTATCTCGATTATCATGCTGACAATCGGACTTTCCAGTGTTTTGAAATGTGGTGTTTTAATCTTCTGGGGCCCCAACAACCGGGTCTACCCGCAGATTTTCTCCCAGGTGCCGATTCATTTAGGGCCGGTCGTCATCTCGCAAGTCTATCTCTGGAGTGTTGGCTTTGCCATGCTTTTTCTGGCGCTGTTTACCCTCTTTTTTCGCTACTCGTCCGCGGGGATTGCCATGCGGGCGGTGGCTGACGATCAGCAGGCGGCCCTGTCAATGGGAATCAGCGTCAAAAAAGTTTTCGCGATGGCCTGGTGTATCGCTTTTCTGGTGGCCGGGGTCGGCGGGATTTTCCTGGGGAATATTAATGTGGTTAATGTTTCGCTCGGCTTTTTCGGGCTGAAGGTTTTTCCGGCGGTAATCCTGGGCGGGCTTGACAGTATTCCCGGCGCGATTGTCGGTGGTCTGACGATTGGAGTGCTTGAAGCGATGACCGGCGGTTATCTTGATCCGATAACCGGCGGCGGCACCAAGGAAGTTATCCCTTTTGTGGTTTTGGTCATTATCCTGATGGTTAAACCTTATGGTCTGTTCGGCACCGAAGAAATAGAGAAGGTATAGGAATGAGCGCAAATATTTGTGGTGATTATAAAACCAGTTACAAAGAGGATATGGTCCTCTTTCAGACTACCTTTGCAAAATTCTGGATTGGCGCTTTTCTGGTGGCGCTCTGTGTTGTGCCCCCGTTTCTGGATAATTACACGCTTTATGTCTGCAATATGATCGGAATTGCGATTATCGGGGCCCTGGGGCTTAATATCCTGACCGGATTTACCGGCCAGATTTCGTTAGGCCACGGGGCTTTTCTCGGGATTGGAGCCTACGCCTCAGCTTATCTGGTGATGGATATGGGAATGCCGTTTTTTGTCGCTCTGCCCTGTGCTGGTTTAATCACGGCGATGTTCGGTATGGTTTTCGGGATTCCGTCCCTGCGTTTGAAAGGGCTTTATCTGGCGATTGCGACCCTGGCGGCCCAGTTTATTATCGAATACCTGATGGTGCACGTTGAAAGTATTACCAATGGTGTATTAGGGAAAATGGTTGATTTTCCTTCCTGTTTCGGTTTCTCTTTCGATACCGATCTTAAATATTTTTATCTGGTGGCAACCATTGCCGCTCTGGCGACAATGATGAGCAAAAATATCGTCAGAACCCGGCCGGGCCGGGCCTTTATCGCGATTCGCGATCAATATATCTCAGCTGAGGTTATGGGAGTCAATCTCTTCAAGTACAAGCTGATGGCTTTTGCTTACAGTTCGTTTCTGGCCGGCATTGCCGGTTCCCTCTGGGCTCACTACGTCACTATTATTACCCCGGAACATTTTACGATCGGGGTTTCAATTCAATATCTGGCCATGGTCATCATCGGCGGCATGGGGCATATCATCGGTTCGATTTTCGGCGCGGTTTTCATGGTTCTGCTGCCGGAGTTGCTGCGGGCTTTAAGTGGGGCCTTAAGCGGCCACTTCCCGATAATTGTCAACCTCTTTGCCGCGATCAAAGAGGGGGTTTTCGGTTTAATCATTATCGGCTTTCTCATTTACGAGCCCGATGGCATGGCCCACCGCTGGCAGATGATTAAAGCCTACTGGAAGCTCTGGCCGTTTTCATATTAAGTGATTTGTGAGTAAGGGAAGGTTCTACCTTTTCAATGTGAACCGTAATTTTTTGTACAGACAAAAAGGAGAGAAAAGATGAAGAGAGTAAGTGTTTGGCTGCTGGCGGCAGCACTGGTAATGTTTTTGGCGGCCCCGACATTGGCGGCAAAAACCATCAAGATTGGCGGACTTTTCGATATTACCGGGGGCACCGGTTCGGTGGGAACACCCTATGCACAAGGGGTCCGTGATTATGTCCGCTATCTGAATGACAACGGTGGCATCAATGGTGCCAAAATTGAGTTACTTGATGTCGATTATGCCTACAAGATTCCTCAAGCTGTAGCGGCTTACAAAAAATTTAAAACCGAAAAAGTGGTTGCTATTCAAGGGTGGGGCACCGGCGATACCGAAGCGCTGTCGCCGTTGATTAAAAAAGACAAAATTCCCTATTTTTCCGCCTCTTATTCCGAGCATTTGACCGATCCGGCCGTGACCCCGTATAATTTTATGGTCGGCACGACTTATTCGGATCAGGCCCGGGTCGCCCTGAAATTCATCAAGGATACCTGGACTGACAAAACTCGTAATCCCCGGGTTGCTTTTATCTACAATGATACCGGTTTCGGCCGTTCACCTTTCTTTACGGTAAAATTTCAGGGCCATGAATTTCACGGCGCTGATGTTTACGCCAAAGAGATCGGGGTTGATCTGGTGGCCAAACCGATCATCGGCCTGCGGGCTCTGGATGCCACACCGCAGCTTTTGAATATGAAAAAAGCCGATCCTGATTTTGCTATCTGTCAGGAAACTTCAGTTATGGCAACTATTTTGAAAGATGCCAAAAAACTGAATCTGCGCACCAAGTTTTTCGCGCTTAACTGGGCGATGAGCGGCAAAATTGCATCTCTGGCGGGTCCGGCGGCGGAAGGTTGTTACTGGACTAATCCGTTCTGTACCTGGGACGATGATGAACCCGGCGTTAAGGAAGCCAAAGCTATCAGTGAAAAATATCATCCCGGAAAAGTCCAGATTGTAAATTATTTCCAGGGTTTTACGGCTATGAAAGTAATGGCGGAAGGGATTCGCCGGGTTAAAGGCGAAGTTACCGGTCCGGCGATTAAGGCCGCGCTTGAAAGTATAACGGATTTTAGTACCGGCGGCTTGACCGTGCCGATCAGTTTTTCAGCCAAAAGTCATAAGGGCTCGATGGGTCTTCGGATTTACCAGATTCAAAAAGGTAAATTTGTTCCGGTTAAAAAAGTTCTGCTGACTCGTTAAATCGGTGCGACAGAGATAGATAGTTCAGAAGAGAGGGGCGATTTTTTGTCAAGCTCTCTCTTCTGGGCTCTTTCTTCTTATGTAACGGTATTGTAACTATTCAGCCAAATTTTACCTCCCACCTTCTGGAGGGGGCGGGGGTGGTTTTTCGTGAGCGGTTGCGGAAACGATTTCGTTGTTTTTCGGAAGCGAGCGAGAGCCCATATGCATTGCAACTGTTTGAGCGTAAGCGAGTTTTGCAATGCGGGCGCAGCGAGCGTAAGGAAAAACAGAAATCTTAACGCCTGGCGGAGAAAAACCGCGCCCGACCCCGGATTCGGCTGAATAGTTACACGGTATTTTTTTTACCACGAAAACCACGGAAACCACGAAAAGTTTCGTGATCCGTGTCCATATTTGAGTTAATATTCAGTTATTAAAATCGATACCGGTTTTCGGATGTCGATGTGGGGATTTGCGTAATGGGTTTGATACTCAGTGTCAACAACATTGAAGTAGTTTACAATGAGGTTATCCTGGTTTTGAAGGGGATGTCTCTGGAAGTCCCTGAAGGGAAAATTGTTACTCTGCTGGGTGCTAACGGTGCCGGAAAAACTACGACTTTAAAGGCGATATCCGGCCTTTTAAAAGCGGAAGAGGGCGAAGTTACCGACGGCACAATTGAGTTTTTAGGTGAAGTAATCAACAAGAAAGAGGCCGAGGATATTGTCAGGAGCGGTATTTTTCAGGTAATGGAGGGCCGGCGGATTTTTAAGGATTTGACGGTTACCGAAAACCTGATTGTCGGCGCCCATATCCGCAAAGACCGGGAAAATATTAAAAAGGATATGGAGACGGTTTTTACCTATTTCCCCCGTTTGAAAGAACGCCACAAACAGGTGGCCGGCTATATGAGCGGCGGTGAACAGCAGATGCTGGCAATCGGCCGGGCCTTGATGTCGAAGCCGAAGATGATGATGCTGGATGAGCCCTCATTGGGACTCGCGCCGCTGTTGGTTAAGGAAATTTTCGAGATTGTCATGCGAATCAATAAAGAGGAAGGCACGACAATCCTTCTGGTTGAACAGAATGCCAATCTCGCCCTGCAGGTGGCCGACTACGCCTATATCATGGAAGGCGGCAAAGTCGTTCTGGATGGGGAATGTGAGGAGTTACGGAATAACCCGGACGTTAAAGAGTTCTATCTGGGCCAGTCCGATGCCGGGAAAAAGAGTTTTAGGGACATAAAACATTATAAACGGCGTAAACGCTGGTTATCGTAATATATATTCTATAACCAATATTGGAGCGGGGAGTAATGGCAGCTGACGAGCGCAGTTCAGGTTATTATAATGAGGCGCGGGAAATCGCATCAATGGCGGCCTGGCGCGCCTATCATGATCTTCAGATTAAAGAGTTGGCGGCAAAGTCTTATCCTAAGGCCCCGGCTTTGATGAATATGTTTGAGCGGGCCGGGATTAAGCCTACGGATATAAATTCGGTTGAAGATCTTGAACAGTTGCCGGTTACGACGAAAAGTGATCTCGCCCGGCTCCAGGCGGAAAACCCGCCCTTTGGCGGTTTTTTGACGGTGCCGGTAAATCAGCTGAAAAGAATTTTTATGTCGCCCGGGCCGATTTACGATCCGCAGGGAACTGCCAACGAGTTCTGGGGTTGGAGTGAAGGTTTTTATGCCGCCGGTTTTCGGCCGCGCGATGTGGTTATCAATACCTTTGGCTACCAGATGACCCCGGCCGGATTAATGTTTGAAGAATCCCTGCTTGATATCGGCTGCTGTATTATCCCGACCGGTGTCGGGAATACCGAAACCCAGGTCAAGTTAATGCGGGAAATGGGGGTTACCGGTTTTGTCGGGATGGCGAGTTTCTTACGGAAAATCGGTGAAACCGCAATCGCTCAGGGCCTTGATCCCCGCAAAGACCTCGCTCTTGAGATCGGCTATGTCGCCGCCGAAATTCTGACCGATACCCTGCGGAGTGAGGTGGAAGAGATGTTTGGCATGCGGTTGCGCCAGGGTTACGGCACCGCCGACTGCGGCTGTCTCGCCTATGAATGTTCCGAGCGTAACGGTATGCATTTTACCTCTAACGCTTATGTTGAAATACTCGACCCCCGTACCCGGGAAACGATGGGGCCGGGTGAGCCCGGTGAAGTCGTGGTGACATTGTTTAACCCGACTTATCCGCTGCTGCGTTTCGGCACCGGCGACCTTTCGGCTTATACGATTGCTGAGTGCGCCTGCGGCCGTACGGCCCCGCGCCTGACCCGGATTATGGGCCGGGTGGATCAGGTAACCAAGGTTAAGGGGATGTTTGTCCATCCGCAGCAGGCTCAGGCGGTAATTGCCAAATTCCCGCAGGTTAAGAAATTTCAGATTGTGGTTACCCGGTCTGATGAGATCGACAGTCTGACTTTCAAACTGGAAATGGCGGAGGCTCCGTCCGCGGGAGATCCTTTTTACGATGAGATCGGCGGAGCCATTCAGAAAGGGATTAAATTGCGGCCGCGGATTGAGATTATTGCTCCCGGAACCCTGGCGGAAAACTGTGAATTGATACTCGATGAACGGGTCTGGGATAAGTAACAAATTCGCATTGTTAATGAAGGAGTGACGTAATGTTTGTTAAATACTGGATGAAGACCAATCCGATTACCATCAATGTCGATACCCTGGTGATTGATGCCAAAAAGATAATGAAGAACAAAAAGATTCGTCGGCTGCCGGTAATGAAAGGTGAACGTCTGGTCGGAATCGTGACGCTGGCCGGGCTGCGTGAAGCCCAGCCGTCGCAGGCAACCAGTTTGAGTATCCATGAGCTTAACTATCTACTGGCAAAAATGACGGTTGCTGAGATTATGACCCGCGAGGTGATTACCTGCTCCCCGGATATCACTATGGAAAAAGCGGCGATTCTCGGGACAAAACATGGCATTGGCGCCCTGCCGGTTGTGGAAAAGGGTAAACTTGTCGGCATTATCACTGAATCCGATATCTATCGGGCGTTTCTGCATATGCTGGGAGCGACCCGTAAAGATTCGGCCCGGATAACCCTGGATAATTTTTCCCAGAATCAGGATGAGATAGTCAGGGTGATTGAGATTCTGGATGGCTTAAACGGCACCCTGGTCAGTCTGGCCCTGATTGATGACGTCCCGATTGCCGGGAAACGCGAGTTGGTTTTTCGGGTTAAAGACGTGGATGTCGAAGTTCTGGGTAAACAGTTGCGGGGGAGCGGCTATGTCGTCTCCAACGTCTCCCGAATAGAATAGGCAGTTACGCCAAATTAAACACTTACGATATTATTTATGAACTTGGTTGCGGCCAACCTCAAGGGTCTTGGGGTTGGCCGTTTTTATTGCCGGGGCTGCGGCTGCCGGGTAAAAAACCTCTATTTGAAACTTAAACCGGCACTTTTCTTGTTGCGGTGGCGAAAAGCCTGGAGGATGAGGCCGATAAAAAAGCCGATGAGCAGCACCCCGCCGCCCGCCAGAAACCATTTAATGCGGTAGGCGGTTTTTAAGAGTTCACATTCGTTGAGAATCTTGGCTTCCCGATTTTTACGTTCCCGGCTTTCTTTGAGCAGGTTCTGGTGTTCAGTGCGCAGCTGCAGGAATTCACTGGAATCCGCCAGCAGGGCATTATAGTCTTTTTCGACCTTCTTTAACTTTTTCCGCAGATCTTTGACCTCCCGCAGGAGGGCAGTGTTGCCTTTGCGGTACTCCTTGTTGGTTTCAGTGAGAGAGGCGAGCTGGGCTTTGGCGTTCTGTTCGAGTTGTTTGATCCGGGCGTTCGCCTGTTCAAGAAGTTTGGCGGTGGGTTTCCTGGTTGTCAAAAAACGAGCTGGAATCCAGCCCTGACGATTTTTGCCGAAGCTGATTTTAACCCAGCCGTTCCGTTTTTCGTCGAGCAGGGTCACCTCGTTGCCGTTGCGCAGCGGGGCGAGCAGCTTAAAGTCCGTCCCGGCCCCGGCCCGGGCATAGATTTTGACCGGATTTGAAACGTAGCGGGTTTTCCCGGCCGCGAACGTGAGGCCGGCGGTGGCGAAAAGACTGCAGATTAAAATCAGGATGCTTAGTTTGAAGGGGTTTATCTTGAGTTTCATTTTGATGCCTTGATTTAGTGGTTTTTAGTCGTTTTGATAAATTAAGCCGGTTACTCCGGTTTCAACTGGCGAGATGAAAGGTTTGCGGGGACGGTTTGGGGAAAAGGTCAAATTCCTTCCCGATATTAAGAAACTGTCCCATAATTTTGGCGGTAGCGCCCCAGATAATATGGTTATTGATCTTAAAAGCTCGTTGTGCCGACAGCCGGCGACCGTTAAAATAGAAGAAGTCAACTTCATTGTCAGGTTCGAGAAAATCATTGACGGCAAGACTGATCAGGTTGTCGACTTCATTGCTGGAGAGCTTGAAGTCGTAGGGGTAGGGAATGCTGCCGACAAAAGGGGATACGAGAAAGCCGGTACTCGTATTAACCTCATCCAGAGCCCCGAAAATAGTAATTTCACTCTCTCTGACCCCAATCTCCTCTTCGGTTTCCCTGAGGCAGGTTTTTTCGAGTGAGCTATCCTGAAGATCTTTGGCCCCGCCCGGAAATGAAATTTCGCCTTTGTGGTGGCGAACCGTTTGTGAGCGTTTTATGAAAAGTATTTTTAAGGTTTCATCCTCAACATAGAGCGGACACAGAACCGCCGCCCGCACACAGACGGTGGCTTTTTGCGTCTGCGGCCGATAATCGGCAAAAAAATCAGTTAGTCGTTCCAGGGGCATAAAAAATCCGGTTTTCTTTTTGAATTACGAAAACCACGCAAGGCGCGAAAAAGTTTTTTCGCGATTTTCGCGGTTTTCGCGAATTTCGCGGTTTTCGCGGTTTTTGCGATTTTCGCAGTTTTCGCAGTTTTCGCAGTTTTCGTGGTTTTTGCGATTTTCGCGGTTTATAACATAAAAGCGCAAAAATAGCAGAAGCTAATTTACAAAGCAATCTCTTTTTCCTGAGAATTTTTTAACAATTTATCTTTCCCGCATTAGTTTGAACCACAGATGAACCCGGATAGACCCAGATGATCCAACCATAGCTGTATTTTGCCGGCTTTATCTTGTCAGCTGATCGGGCCGGAGAAATACTGCGCGGCCTCACGGTAAAAATCGGGCTCAAGATCATGGTGGCGGGGCGAGAAATGGAAGAGTTTGAGGCGTTTGACCCCGGCTCGCCGGGCAATTTCTCCCGCCTGGGAAGCGGTCAGGTGGCGGCTGGATCGGGCCTTGTCGGCGGCGGAATCAAGAAATGCGGCTTCGCAGAGCAGCAGATCGGCGCCGCTAATCAGCGGGATAAGTTTTTCCAGATTCTCCGGGGTAAAACCGATATCGGTGACGTAGGCGATTTTGTTTCCCGGTTTGATGAGGGCAATTTCCGCGGCAATTTCTTTGACCGTATAGTCTCTGTTGCGGCCCGGAATCCTGATGATGGCGGCGGTCTCAGGTTTTGGGCTCTGCAGGAACTGGCGCAGTTTGGTAAGCCAGGGGCCCGGCGCTAATTGCAGTTGTTTGAGGACTTCCGGGCGGAAATTGACCTGTCTGGTTTCATGCAGGGTGAAAGCGAGACAGGAGGTGCCGTGATCGAGGGTTGCGGCATTGATTGAGAAGTCCGGATCTGAAAAAATAACCGGGCCGTTTTTTACCGTGGTTGTGGTCGGCCCAGGCTTAAACTTGTCGGAGCAGGCGAAACTGCACTGCTCAAGTTTTTTAGGGTGAACCGCGTAAGCCGTAATCACAAGTTCATAGTGGGCGGTTAGATTCCAGACGTAGCCCTGAAGTTTGTGCCCGATTATCGCAATTATTCCCGGCGGCCCGTAAATATGCAGATGCCGGGGCCGGTTCAGGGTGAGCCGCAGGAGCTGGTCGAAGCCGACAAGATGATCAATATGAGCGTGGCTGATAAAGATGTGGGAGGCTTGTAAAAGTTTGCGGGCCGCAAGCTGATGCAGATCGCCCAAATCAAATATCAGAGCCCGGCCGGTATAGCTGTTGGCAACCAGAAATCCGGGATCGCCGAACGGTGGGTTCAGGGCTTCTGTATTCCAGGGAAAGAGCAAGAGATAACCTTTGTTCAGTAAATAGTTACTTAATTTCTTTTATTCGTAATCTAAAAATGGCTGGTTTGTCAATAAATAGTGAAAAATTAAGTGGTTTATTTTGGATTTATCGTGAAATTGTTGTGAAAAAATAAAAAATTATGGTAGAAGAGTGATATTTTTTGTGAAAAACTGTGACTTTTATGGAGAATTTTTTACTATGTCCTCTTTGCGAGATACTTTTTTACCCCGTTGTATGGCAATCGCTATCGGCAGTCTGCCGCAGGTTGAGATTGAAGCGACACTTGATCTGATTTGCGCGACCCTGCCGGAAGCCCCCTGCTGGCCGCAGCTGCCGAACCGCTCTTTTTTAGAGGGCATGTATGTTCAGTACGGGGAAGGTCTGCCGGGAGCCGTGCTTGATGATGTCGGTGAACGGTTTTATGTTGATCCGGCAGCGGCCGGGTTTGACGATGAACTGACCGCTTTTTACGAGGCGGTGATGGCCGGTAACCTGGACCATTTTTCCATCAGCAAGGAGCGTTCCGTCGGTTTGTGGTCGGGGGTTGGTGCCCTGGCGGCGCGTTATCAAAATCCGGCCCCGCGCTTGATTAAAGGCCATGTGACCGGGCCGGTGAGCTTCGGCCTCGGGGTGACGGATACTAAAAAGCGCTCAATTATCTATGATTCCACTCTGCTCGATGTCGTGGTCAAGCATATCAATATGAAAGCCCGCTGGCAGGAGGCTTTTTTAGAGCGGGCCTTTCCCGGAATCCCGACCCTGACTTTTTTTGATGAGCCCTATATGGTCTCTTTCGGGACCGCTTTCTGCACCCTGTCCCGGGAAACCGTCCGCGAGCTGCTGAATGAAGCCGGCCGGGGCTTGAACGGTTTGACCGGGGTGCATTGCTGCGGCAATACCGATTGGTCGCTGCTGCTTGAGGCCGGGGTTGACTTGTTGAACTTTGATGCCTATGAATATGGTGAAAACCTGCTTTTATATCAGGCGGAACTCGAGCGCTTTCTTTTAGGCGGCGGTTATCTGGCCTGGGGGGTGGTGCCGACCAGTGCGGCAATTGACGATGAAGATGAAGCCTCGTTACAGGCTCATCTTTTGGCTCAGGTCAAGCGCTTAAGCAGCGCCCGGCTTTCGCTGACGGATATCCTGGCCCGCAGTTTTATCTCGCCGAGTTGCGGCGCGGGTTCGCTGACCCCGGCCCGGGCGGTCAAAGCTTTTGAGCTGACCCGGAAGCTTTCCGAGGGGCTGCGGCAAAAGTACAATCTATAGCATTTGAGAATTATATAACCTGGAGGTTAAATGAGTAACGATAAAAAAAAGAAAGCGGCGAAAAAATCATCATTGCCGGAAGAGCAAAAAAAAGAGAAATCCGGCGCCGATGAGGTTGTTGATGAGGAGGCTGCCGATAATGATCTGGATACGGTGGCTGAAGATGACGCGGCCGAGATTGATGATCTTGAAGACATGGAAGCCGAAATGGATCTTGAAGATGCGCTGGCGGTGATCAAGGAGGGGGCGCATGAAGCCCCGCGAGACGGGGAAAACGGCGAGAGTGAAGAGTTGGTTCTGCCGGATGAACTGCCGCTTTTGCCGGTGCGGGATGTGGTGGTCTTTCCCTTTATGATTATGCCGCTTTTTGTCGGTCGCGAGGCTTCAATCAAGGCGGTGGATGAAGCCCTGGCCGGGGATCGGCTGATCTTTCTCGTGACCCAGAAAGATCTGCGCGAAGAGAACCCGGATCGCGGCGGCGTCTATCGGGTGGGGACCATCTCGATGATTATGCGGATGTTGAAACTGCCGGACGGCCGTGTGAAAATTCTGGTGCAGGGTCTGGCCAAAGCCGCCATTACCGAGGTCGTGCAGCGTCGGCCGCTCTTTCGGGTGCGGCTTGAAAAACTTGAAGATATCGATAACGGTGAAATTGATCTTAGAACCGAGGCGACCATGCGCAGTGTGAAGGAGCGCCTCGAAAAAGCTATCTCCCTGGGTAAGCCGATTGCCCCGGAAGTGGCGATGATTCTTGATAATATCAACCTGCCGGGCCGTCTCGCGGATCTGGTGATCTCTAATCTCGGGGTTAAACTCAATGTTGCCCAATCATTTATGGAGGAACCGGACGGGGTTAAACGGCTGAATAAGGTCAACAAGATTCTCGCCAAGGAGCTTCAGGTCTTGGGGATGCAGGCCAAGATTCAGAATCAGGCCAAAGCCGAGATGACCAAGACCCAGCGGGATTATTTCCTTAAAGAGCAGTTGAAGGCGATCCGGCATGAACTCGGCGATAACGAAGATCGTGCGGCCGAAATCGATGAACTCCGCGACAAGATTAAAAAATGCAAGATGCCGAAACCGGCCCAGGAAGAGACGAACAAACAGTTGAACCGCCTGGAGCGTATGCATCCGGACGCGGCCGAAGCCAATATTATTCGGACCTACATCGATTGGATGATTGAGGTTCCCTGGCATAAAAAGACCCGCGACAATCTCGATTTGAGCAAAGCCCGGAAAATCCTGGCTGAAGATCATTACGGTCTTGAGAAGATCAAACAGCGGATCATTGAATACCTGGCGGTCTGCAAGCTGAAAAAGAAGCTGCGCGGTCCAATTCTTTGTTTTGTCGGCCCTCCGGGCGTGGGTAAAACCTCGCTGGGTAAATCGGTGGCCCGGGCTTTAGGGCGCAAATTTTATCGTCTTTCCCTGGGCGGAATGCGCGATGAAGCTGAGATTCGCGGGCATCGGCGCACCTATATCGGCGCTCTGCCGGGCCGGATTATTCAGGGCCTGAAACAGACCGGCACCATTAACCCGGTTTTTATGATGGATGAGATCGATAAAATCGGCAACGATTTTCGCGGCGATCCGGCTTCGGCTCTGCTTGAGGTTCTTGACCCGGAGCAGAATGATGAATTCAGTGATCACTATCTCAGTGTCCCCTATGATCTTTCCAATGTCATGTTTATTACCACGGCCAATACCCTGGAGACGATTCCGGCGGCCCTTAAAGACCGGATGGAGGTTATTGAGCTTTCCGGCTATACCGATGAAGAGAAACTCCATATCGCCAAACGTTATCTGATTCCGCGGCAGATGGAGGAAAACGGGATTACGGCCGCGCATATCTCGTTTTCGCGGGCGGCGATTCTGGCATTGATTAACAGCTACACAATGGAATCCGGCGTTCGTAACCTGGAGCGGGAAATCGGTTCGGTCTGCCGTAAAATCGCGACTCGGGTCGCGGAAAAAGAGAAAGTCGGTAAAACCCTGATCAGTTCGTCGTCCCTGCATCGTCTTCTGGGGCCGGTTAAATATCTGCCTGAGGGCGGCCGGGGTGAAGATCAGGTCGGGGTCGCCACCGGCCTCGCCTGGACGCCGTACGGCGGTGTGGTGCTGATGGTTGAAACCCTGCTGATGCCGGGCAAGGGCAATCTTTCGCTGACCGGTCATCTCGGTGATGTCATGAAGGAATCAGCCCAGGCGGCGATGAGTTTTATCCGCTCGCGCTCGCGGGAATTCGGGATTGAGCCTCAGGTTTTTCAGGAGTACGATATCCATGTCCATGTCCCGGCGGGAGCGACCCCTAAAGACGGGCCTTCGGCCGGGGTGACGATGCTGACCTCGATTCTTTCGGCCTTGACCAAAATCCCGGCTTATCGCAATGTCGCAATGACCGGCGAATTAACCCTGGCGGGCCGGGTGATGCCGATCGGCGGTTTAAAGGAAAAATTTCTGGCGGCTTTGCGTTTCGGCGCGACTACTATCCTGATTCCTTATGATAACCGCAAGGATCTGGAAGAGATTCCGGCCAATATCCGCAAACAGTTGACGATTATTCCGATAAAAATGGCGGATGAAGTGGTCGGCCATACCCTGACCCGTAAATTAAAGCCGTTGCCGCAGAAAAGTAAGCGCAAAGCGGCCGCGAAAAAGAGCAGCAGTGCCAAAGCCGAAACCAAAACCAGGTAAACGCGGTTCCGGCGGCCGTTCAGGTTTGCCGGAAACAGTGGCCGACCTGGGCGAGTTTGGTTTCATTGAAACTTTGCGACGGCGTCTGCCTCAGGCTTCGGGCTCTTTGCCGATCGGGGTCGGCGATGATGCCGCCTGGTGGCGGCCGGCCGCCGGTAACGGCATATTAACGACCACCGATATGTTGGTAAACCGGGTTCATTTCGACCTCGATTATACAACGGCGGCTGATCTCGGTTACAAATCCCTGGCGGTAAATTTAAGTGATCTGGCGGCGATGGGCGGTGAGCCCGTCTGTGCCTATCTCGCTCTGGCGCTGCCGGCGGAGCTTGAAAAAATTTGGCTCGATGAATATATCACGGCCTTCTTAAAGCTGGCGCAGGAGTATAATGTCCAGCTGGCCGGCGGTGACACCGTGGCCGCCCGTGACTTGACAATTTCGGTAACCCTTAATGGTCTGGCTCCGGTTAATAAGCCGATTTTACGCAGTGGCGCGGCCGTTAATGATGACATTTACGTTTCGGGCAGTATTGGTGACAGCTTTTGCGGACTTAAGCTCCTGCAGAAGATTTTTCCGGCGGCAGCCCTGAATCCGGCTGAGATTGCTTTTCTGCAGGGCCGGCATCTGCGTCCCGCCGCCCGGGTGCGGTTGGGGCGTACTTTGGCGGCCTGTGGCCGGGTCAATGCTATGCTCGATATAAGTGATGGGGTGGTTGCGGATTTAGGTCATTTGCTGACAGCCTCCGGTGAACTCGGGGCCGAACTTGACCAGGCCGCGATTCCACTCTCACCGGCGGCGGCCAAACTTGAGGCGGCGGGCGTTACTGATCTTCCGGATTTGCTGACCGGCGGCGAAGATTATGAATTGCTTTTCTGCGCAAATCCGGGCGCTCGGGCGGAGATTGCGGAGATTGCGCGGGCCTGTGGAGTCAATTTGACGCGCATCGGCCGGGTTAACGATAAGCGGAAGATCCTTATGTTGGTTAACGGAAAGAGTGAAGCGCTGAGCGGCAGGAGAGGTTATGACCATTTCCGGAATTAAACTGGCGGAGCTTGAGGCCAATCAGACCGTGGAACTGCAGCTTCTTATCCGGCGCAAAAATCTGGCCCAGAGCCGCAACGGCAAAGATTATCTTAAACTTAAGCTCGGTGACAGCAGTGCCGAGATCTCAGCTTTTCTCTGGGATGACGCGGCCCGGGCCGATGCCGGTCTGAAAGAGGGCGACTGTGTTCTCATTAAAGGCCGGACGCAGATATTTAATGGAAATTTACAGTTAACTCTAAACTCGATTGAACTCTGGCAGGGGCCGGTGGACCCGCGCAAATTCCTGCCGCAGACCGCTAAGCATATTCCGACGATGCAGCGCGATCTGCAGCAGATTATAACTGATATCAATGACCCCTGGCTCAAACGTCTGGTGCAGGCATTCTTTGTTAAAGATCAAAAATTTGCCGAAGATTTTGCTCTTGCTCCGGCCGCCAAAGCGATGCATCACGCCTGGCTCGGCGGCCTGCTGGAACATACTTTGGGGGTTGCCCAACTCGCGCTTAAAGTGGCGCCGCTCTACCCCCAAATCAATGCCGATCTGGTTTTAACCGGAGCCCTGCTTCACGATATCGGCAAGGTGCGTGAACTGGTCTATGAACGTAACCTTGACTATTCTACCGCCGGCCGGCTTTTGGGCCATGTTATGATCGGGGTGCAGATGATTCAGGAAAAAGTTGAAACCATCAAAAACTTCCCCGCCGCCACCCTGATGCAGGTTGAGCATCTTATTTTAAGTCATCACGGCGAATATGAATACGGCTCGCCCAAACGACCCAAAACTTTAGAAGCTGTTCTCTTGAATTTCATTGACGATCTTGATGCCAAGATCGTTGCCGTCAGCAGTCATCTTGCAACCGGCAAAAATGAAGACTCCGACTGGAGCGAATTCCATCGCCTTTTCGGCCGGCCTTTTTACAACGCCCCGTTACCGGACAACTCCGAACCGGCTCTGTCTTCGGCAACCCCTGCCCGTGAATCCAACTCAACAACCCCATCCGAGACGCCCAGGTTATTTTAGTGCCTTACAGGTTATTTTCTTGTTTTAAAACAAGAAAATGTTCTGATAAGAGCACTTATTTGCGACCAGCGGAAGTGCCCCTGGGTGCGGGCCGAAAAGGCTCCGTTTGGGTTGCGGGACTTGTCCCCGCATTAGTACCTTACAGGTTATTTTCTTGTTTTTTTCGACAGCTTTTTTCAACTGTAAAAACAAGAAAATGTTCTGATAAGAGTACTTATTTGCGACCAGCGGATTGCCCTTGGGGTGCGGGCCGAAAAGGTCTCCTTTGGGGTCAGGCTTGACTTATGGGTATTTGCCTGGTTTGGCGATTACATCTTTTCCGCTGTTTTCTGCGGTTTGATGGATTTGTTCTTGTCAATCTCCCTTGACAAGGGTTCGGACCATTACTATTTTAGCCCCGTTAGCACTCTTAAGGCCGAAGTGCTAACGGGGTTTCGTTTTTTACTTAGCGATCGGGTGTCAGGACTTTTTTACGAGTTTGTCAGAGAGAGTTTTATGGTGATGTTGTCGGCACGGCAGATGAAGGTTCTGCAGGCTGTGATTGAGGAGTATATTCACAGCGGTGAACCGGTGGGGTCGCGGACCCTGGCCCGCAGTTCAGCTTTTCAGTTGAGCCCGGCAACCCTGCGTAATGTTATGGCTGATCTCGAGGATGAGGATTTTTTATGTCAGCCGCATACTTCGGCCGGGCGCATTCCGACCGATCGCGGCTTTCGTTTTTATGTTAATAATCTGGCTGATTTTACTTCCGTATCGGCAGCGGCGCAGATGCAGATCCGGGCCCGGCTGGAGGTTTCCGGCGGTCGCCTTGAAGAGGTTCTGCATGACGGGGTGCTGACCCTGGCCCAGTTAACCCCTTATGTCGGGGTTGTCAGCCTGCCGGATTTTCGGCAGATGATTGTCCGCCATATCCGTTTTGTCAAATTGCATGAGCGGCGGATTCTGGCCGTAGTCGTTTCAGTTTCCGGAGCAGTGCGGAATATCCTGTTTGACTCTGAAACCAGCCTGTCACAGGATGAGCTCAACCGTTTTTCCAACTATCTCAACGAGCTTTTAGGCGATCTTACATTGAGCGGCGTCAAGCGCAAGGTTCTTAAGGAGATGGCTAATGATAAACGGGGTTACGACGAACTTTTTGCTCAGGTACTGAGTTTGAGTAAAAGTTTTTTTGCCAAAGATTCGGAGCAGCAGGGCGAGGTTATGCTTGATGGTAAACTCAATCTGTTGGAGCATCCGGAATTTGCCGATGTTGAGCGGATGAAGGAGATTTTCAAGGCTTTTGAGGAGAAAGGTTCGATTTTGAAACTTCTGGACGGGGCTCTGGGCGGCGAGCAGCTGCGGGTTGTTATCGGTTCTGAGAGTTGCTGTGAAGAGATGCGGCATTGCTCGCTGGTGACCGCTGAATATGGTCGTGCGGATCGAACTTTAGGCCGGATTGGCGTCATTGGCCCGACGCGGATGGATTATTCGCGTATTATCCCGCTGGTAAATTACATAGCCGCGGCTATGAGCCGCCGTTTGCAGAATTGAAATTAAATCATAAAAGTAACTATTCAGCCAAATTTTACCCCCCACCTTCTGGAGGGGGCGGGGGTGGTTTTTCGTAAGCGGTTGCGGAAACGATTTCGTTGTTTTTCGGAAGCGAGCGGGAGCCCATTAGTGCCTTACAGGTTATTTTCTTGTTTTAAAACAAGAA
>WFRP01000265.1 GCA_015486505.1 Pseudomonadota bacterium
GCGAGCGGGAGCCCATTAGTACCTTACAGGTTATTTTCTGCACCAAAAAACAAGATTTAATAATCAGAAAATGTTCTGATAAGAGTACTTATTTGCGGGGCAAAAAAAGCTCGATTGGGTTGCGGGATTTGTTCCCGCATTAGTACCTTACAGGTTATTTTCGGTTTGAAAAAACAAGAAAATGTTCTGATAAGAGTACTTATTTGCGGGCTGAAAAGCCCTGTTTGGGTTGCGGGAGCTGTTCCCGCATTAGCATTGCAACTGTTTGAGCGTAAGCGAGTTTTGTAAGGCGGGCGCAGCGAGCTTAAAGGAAAAACAGAAATCTTAACGCCTGGCGGAGAAAAACCGCGCCCGATCCCGGATTCGGCTGAATAGTTACATTTTATTTTACGTTGGATTTTAACCTTTAACTATATGGATATAGACTTATGATTTACCGCATAATGTTTTTTGGAGGTCTGCTGGCTGTTTTAGGGGTTGCCTATCTTGTTAACATGAATACCACGGAAACGACAGTGGCTTTGACCGAGGGTTTGAAAGTTAATGGCACGATGCCGTTTTTTCTCCTGATTGCGGTGGCGGTCGGCGGTTTCGGCAGTGGTATTTTTTTCTCGATGCTGGCCTTGAAAAAACAGGTTTCCGACCTTGCCCGTCAGTTGAAAGAGAAAAGGAAAGCGGTAGCCCAGGAAACCCTGCGTGAAGGGATCGAGGCCGGATTCAAGGGCGATACGAAAAAAGTAGTGGCCTGCCTGAATAAGGTTCTCAAACTTGATAAAGGTAATATGGAGGCGACCCTGGCTTTGATTCGCTTTCATCTGCGGGAACGGCAGTCGGAACAGGCTTTGGCCGTGCTGGATGCGGCCATTAAATATAGTCCTGAGGACCCGCGTCTGCAATGGTATCGGATTCAGGCGCTCAAGGTTATTGATGACCCGCTGCGAATGACCAATCAACTGCTACTGATGAAATCCCGCTACCCGCGTAACCGGGCTTTGATGAAAATGCTGGTCGAACAGTTCGGCAGTCGCGGTTACTGGCGCGAGGCTCTGGAGGTCTGGCAGGAGATCAGTAAAGGTGAGGCCAAGGGCTCGGAAGAAAAGAAACAGGCGATTGCCGGGATTGCCAACTGTGCTTATGAACTGGCCCGCCGGCAATGGCTGGCCGGAAACCGGGAGCACGCCGCGGTATCGTTAAAGCTGGTTTTTGAAAATGACAAGGAGCATATCGCGGCTTATCTGCTTAAAGCTGAAATGGAAGAAAAACCGGGTGATGCCTTGAGTGCGTTGCGGAGCGGCTTCTGGAAAAAGCCGAATTCGGTTTTTCTGCTCGAGATGGAGAAAGTTCAGGCTGCCGATGATCCTGAAAACAGTGTTGCCAGGATATTTAAATTTTATCGTAAAGTGCTTTCGCGTAATCCTGAATATCGTCCGGCCCGCTGGCTTTATGCCCGTTTTTGTCTCGAAAATCAAAAAATTGAAGAGGCTGAAGTGGCGGCGAAAAGGTTGCGTGAAAGCGGTTTTAACGGGCCCTTGTTTGAGGTTCTGGCCGGGGAATTAGCCTGTCGCAAAGAGCATCGTTTAGAAGAGGCCCTTGATCATTTCAAAAAAGCTCTGGGCTGCGCTGAACGTCTGGAACCGGTATTTGCCTGTGCCGAATGTGATCGTCTCGCGCCGGACTGGAAATATCGCTGCCCGCATTGCGGCAGTTACAACAGTTACGATATCTCGGAAAGAGTCTGTTCCTTTGTCTGATAATTCCAAAAGCGGGCAGCCGGTTGCCCTGATTATTCTTGATGGCTGGGGTCTTGCCGCGCCGGGACTGGGGAATGCGATTGCCGCAGCTGAGACCCCGTTTTTTGATCGTCTTTTTCAGGGGCCGGCGGCAACTGAGCTCGGGGCGAGCGGCCTTGATGTCGGCCTGCCGGCCGGGCAGATGGGTAATTCTGAAGTCGGCCATACCAATATCGGGGCCGGGCGCGTTGTTTATCAGGAGTTGACCCGGATCAGCCGGGCGCTTACAGACGGCACTCTGGCTGATAACGCGGCCTTCAAACTGGCGTTTGCGGCCGCGGCCCGATCCGGCCAAGCCCTTCATCTTTTGGGTTTGTTGTCGGACGGCGGGGTGCATAGTCATCAGGAGCACCTTGAAGCCCTTTTACGTCTGGCCGCGGACAACGGTTTGAAAAAGGTGTATGTGCATGCCTTTCTTGATGGGCGCGACACCTCTCCGGACAGTGGCTTAGGCTATGTGCGGCGCCTGGATAATTTTCTCAAAGAGATCGGCTGCGGCCGCATTGCGACTCTGGGGGGGCGTTTTTACGGGATGGATCGGGATCAGCGCTGGGAGAGGGTTGAAAAGCATTGGCGGACTCTGATCCTGGGTGAAGGTGAAGTCTTTGCTGATGCCGAGGCCGCGGTGCTTGCCGCTTACGCCCGCGATGAATATGATGAATTTATTAAACCTGTGCTTATTTGCCCGGCCGGTAGCGAAAAAGCCTTGATCCGCAGCGGCGACGGGGTCATCTTTTTTAACTTTCGCGGCGATCGGGCCCGGGAGATCACTATGGCTTTGACCCGGGCCGATTTTACCGGGTTTGCCCGCCCGGTTTTTCCGCAACCGGGCGCCTACGTCTGTATGACGGAATATGATGCGGATTTTTCTCTGCCGGTGGCCTTTCCGCCGGAGCCTCTGGTCAATGGTTTGGGGGAGGTGGTTGCCAATGCCGGTTTATCGCAGTTACGGATTGCCGAAACCGAAAAATATGCCCACGTTACTTTCTTTTTTAATGGCGGCCGGGAAGCGCCCTTTCCCGGAGAAGACCGGCTGCTGGTGCCTTCACCCCGGGAAGTAAAAACCTATGATCTGAAGCCGGAAATGAGTGCCTTTAAGGTGGCGGATGAACTGATTGAAAGACTTGATAAGAAATCCTACGACTTAATCGTGCTTAATTTTGCCAACGGTGATATGGTCGGCCATACGGGTGTTCTGGATGCCGCGGTTAAGGCCTGCGCAACGGTTGATAAATGTTTGGGAATGATCCTTGAGAAACTTGATGAAAAAGGGATCGCAGCCCTGGTTACGGCGGATCACGGCAATGCTGAAACCCTTATTGATGAATGCGGCAAACCGGCAACCGCTCATACAACCAATCCGGTGCCGTTTATTGTCGTCGGTTATGATGGCCCGGTTTCGGGTTTGCGGCGTGGGGGGATCCTTGCCGATATCGCGCCGACATTATTACAGATTATGGGGATAGAACAGCCTGAAGAAATGTCCGGAACCAGTCTGCTGCAAGAGAATAAGAGTGGTCAATCTGCTTGAATATTCCGCCATATTTCTTGATATTGTCACACCGCGCCGCTGTCTGCTTTGCTCCTGCCGTCTAGTTCACCCTCTGGCCCACAAAACCTGTAAACGGAAAATCCTGGAGGATTATCTTTGTCCGGCCTGTCGGGAAGAACTTAAGGTTTGTTCACCGGATTTGACCGGGGTCGGACAAATCGATAAAGTTTTCTCCGGCTATCTGTATGCCGGGGTTTTGGCGCGGATAATTCCGGCCTGGAAGTATCATAGCCGCAGTGAATTTTTCCCTGTCATTGAGGTATTTACCCAGCAGATAATTTCCCGGTGCAAATTGTCCGCATCCGGTTTTGATCTGGTTACGGCGATTCCTTTGAGCAAATCTTCATTGCGGAAAAGAGGCTTTAATCAGGCTTTTTTTATCGCTTCCTGCTGTGCCGAAATTCTCGATCTGCCGCTACTCGGACATCAATTTACAAAGGTGAAAGATACTCCCCATCAGGCTGCACTCGGTCGTGATGCCCGGCTGCTTAATCTTAACCGGGATGTTTTCAGAGTTGCCGGCAAAGCGGATTTAGAAAATCGGAAAATTCTTGTTTGTGATGATGTGATGACGACAGGTTCCACACTTAAAGCGGCCGCCGGCGCCCTTAAAAAAGCCGGCGCGGTTTCAGTGACCGCGGTGACTCTGGCCCGGGTTGAGTGATTTTTGAGTACAAGAAGATATTTGTAACTATTCAGCCGAATCCGGGGTCGGGCGCGGTTTTTCTCCGCCAGGCGTTAAGATTTCTGTTTTTCCTTTAAGCTCGCTGCGCCCGCCTTGCAAAACTCGCTTACGCTCAAACAGTTGCAATGCTAATGCGGGAACAGCTCCCGCAAC
>WFRP01000266.1 GCA_015486505.1 Pseudomonadota bacterium
CGGTTTCTGCCAGAATTTTATCGCGCAGATCTTCAAGGATAATATTGACCGGGCTTACGACCAGTTTAGCTTCCCGGTTGATTTCAATCTCAGGTTCATTGAGCTTGGCGGTTGACAGGACAATCCCGCTCTCGGCCGTGGCGCTGCCGGTAAGATTGGAACGGCCGCCGGAGAAGGTGATCGGGATTCGAGCGGCCCGTCCGGCCCTCAAGATAACCGCCGCCTGCCGTTCATTCTCCGGTCGGCAGAGGGCTTCGGCATGGGCCGGCAGATTGGAGCTGTCATCAGCAAACCCGGCGATGATTTCCGGATCCAAAATAAGTTTCAAGGAGAATTTTTCCAGCAGGAAAGCGGCAATTTCCGGAAGTCCGGCCAATCCTTGCCGCCTGCCGCAGAAATCATCAATCTCCTGATATTCAAGATCACTTAATATCTTGTTCAAGGGCAGGATGTTGGTACTCATATTTTCACCTCTTATTTAATTTTTTAGCCGTAAAATCACTAAAGGACCATCGGGAACCACGGCCCAGCGGGCATCGGGGCCGTGTTTCTGGAGAAGTTTTGCTATTGCCGATTCCAGAGATTTGACCGGTTGCATATGGTAGCCTTCGATCTCATCCGGATTAAGGCCGTCGCTGTAAAGCCAGACCGGATGTTTAAGCATAACCTGATAGGTCTCCTGCGCGCACCATTGATCGGGGATGAAAAATTCCCGGGCCATAAGCCGTTTGATGAAAGCTTCCGGCTGGTCAACCAGGTTCAGAATTTCAACATATTCAGGACTGCCGGCCCCTTCACTGCAGGCACTGGCAATCACAATTTCGCCCCCTGGTTTAACCACCGGAGCAGCGCCGGTAATGCCTTTGACGGTCTGGTAGAGATTACAGTCCAGCGGGGCTCCGGAATTGGTTGTGACAATAAAATCAAGGGCTTCATCCAACTCTTTTGTGCAGAAAGGAGCCAGGAACCGGCAGCCTTCAAGATGGGCCTTGACCGGATCGCCGGAGAAAACCCGGGTGATTTTTTTATCGCTATCAAGCGTGACATTAATAATGAAATCAGCTCCGGCCTTTTTCATTACGGCAAGACCGGCCTCATGAAAAGGGTTGTCTTTAAGGGCGCCGTAAACTGTCATCGGGTCGGCGATCATCTCCGGGCCGTGCATATATTCGAGGGTTTCAATCGAAGAGATTCCCGGTAAGATTGATTTCCGGCCGCCGGAAAAACCGGCCCACATATGCGGTTCAATAAAGCCGGTTAAAATTTTCAGATCGGCGGCAACGTAGTGGCGGTTGATCAGAGCGGGTACGCCACCATTAATCTCACCGACGAGAACCATATCATCCGGTTCTTTGGAACAGTGGTTGATAACCCGGTAGTTTTCCGCGATCCCGGTGCCGACCAGGGCGATCAATTCTTTACCTTCATTCGGCCGATGGATGCCGGTCGCGATGAGAATAGTTATCTCTTTTCGCCTGATTCCGGCCGCTTCAATCTCAGCCAGAAGCGGGGGCAGGATAAGTTTGTTCGGTACCGGCCGGGTGATGTCGCTGATTACAATACAGGCACTGCGGCACTTTTGGGCGATTTCAGCCAAAGGTTGGGCAGCAATCGGGGCGCGCAGGGATTGGATGATTGCGCTTTCCGGGTCGGCAAGCGCCGCTGCCTGACCGGGCCTAAGCACTCCCTGAAATCCCGGAGTTTCAGATATGTTGCAATCCAAACCCTTAAGACCGTAACTCATTGTGATGTTCATTGTTACACCTGTGGTTGATTAAATTTTATCCGCGCAATTATCAATTTATATGTTATCTCCGCTTGCGGTTAGTACCTTACAGGTTTTACAGGTTATTACAGGTTATTCTCTGCACCAAAAAACAAGATTTAATAGTCAGAAAATGTTCTGATAAGAGTACTTATTTGCGACCAGAGGATTGCCCCCGGGTGCGGGCCAAAAAGCCCTGTTTGGGTTGCGGGATATATTCCCGCATTAGTACCTTACAGGTTATTTTCTGCACCAAAAAACAAGATTTAATAATCAGAAAATGTTCTGATAAGAGTACTTATTTGCGGGCCGCAGGGCTCCGTTTGGGTTGCGGGATCTGTTCCCGCATTAGTGGTTTTAAATTGGGTTTACAGGAAATAAATCTTAAAAGCAAGCTGGTTGTGAAAAAATTACAGGGGTGAGAAGGGTTGGTTTTGAGGGAAAGGGGGGAAGAAAAGATTTTTGCGGGCATAAAAAAACGGACGGCACAATCGCGTTTGCGATTGTGCCGTCCGTCTAAGAAATAACTTTATTCTTACAGGGCAGTTACATTCTCAGCCTGCGGGCCTTTCTGGCCTTGAGTTACTTCCATGGAGACCTTCTGGCCTTCGTGGAGGGTTTTACGGCCGGTGCCGTTGATAGCGCTGAAATGAACGAAAACATCACTTGCACCTTCCTGTTCAATAAATCCGAAACCTTTCTCATCATTGAACCACTTTACTGTTCCTTCGACTAACTCTGACATAACATCCTCTTGCATAGTGTTGCCATAAATATATGGCTTTGTTAAGTGTCAGTGACTTAATTTAACGCCATCTGACTTTGAATTCGTAAATAATACCCTAATTATAACAGTAATGCAAGGTTTTTTTCGATAAAAATAAAAACTTATTATTTTTTTTATTTTAGACGTTGAAGCGAATCTCGATAATTTCGTTGGGCTGTACTATATAATCACGGTCAACCACCCGGGCGACACCTTTACTTTTGCATTCATTAAAGCTGTGACAATTGAGATAGTCATCAAAAGAGACGACATCACCCTTGATGAAACCGCGGGCCAGGTCACTGTGGATTTTAGCGGCGCAGGTGATAATATCAGAGCCTTTTTTCACGAGCCAGGCGTGTGATTCCGTGGGGCCGGTGGTGTAAAAGAACATATAGCCGGCTTTTTCCAGAACCGCGGCAATCAACTCGGCGCTGCTCTCAGCACCGGCAATCTGCACTACCGGTTTGAGACTGAAAGGCGCGGCGCTTAAAATGACGGCCTCCTCCTCCGGGCTGAAGCCTGAATCGCAAAGCGGGATTTCACTTTCAAGTTTCGCCAAAGCCGTTCGCAGAATTTTTTTCTCTGCGTCATTCTCGGCGCGCTCAAGACGGATTTCAACTTTTTCAATGTCGATGATCAGCAGATCGAGAATATTTTCGGCGGGGATAATAATCGCGTCGACCTGAGCCAACTCTTCGCGCTGTTCAGATTTATCCCTGACAAATTCCGCAAAAAACGGGGTTACTTTCTTCGGTTTATCTTTTTTTTCGAGAGCAATAAGGTTCTTATCGTTATATTTAACCTTGCCTTCCTCAAGCTCGATCTCTAAAAATCCGATTTTCAATCTTTTCTCCTTTAACGTTCGGCTTCAAGGGTTGCAATCCGGTTTCGTATTGTAATGTTTTCATTACGCCGGGTTTTTACCTTAATCATTGAGCTTTTGTAACTATTCAGCCAAATTTTACCCCCCCCCACCTTCTGGAGGGGGCGGGGGTGGTTTTTCGTAAGCGGTTGCGGAAACGATTTCGTTGTTTTTCGGAAGCGAGCGGGAGCCCATCAGCATTGCAACTGTTTGAGCGTAGCGAGTTTTGCAAGGCGGGCGCAGCGAGCGTAAGGAAAAACAGAAATCTTAACGCCTA
>WFRP01000267.1 GCA_015486505.1 Pseudomonadota bacterium
ATTTTATTGATATTTACGGCGGCATTTTCGCAACGGTGCCGGTTCTCTTTTCCTCGAAAATTCAGCCGGAATACATCCCGGCCGCAAAACTTGATATTCTATCTGCCGCCGGCGGCGGCTATCGGGTGCGCTGTACTGCCCGCTCGCCCATCGACCGGCAGGTCTGTACCTGGTGCCGGGCCTGTATTGCCGCCTGCGGCAGGCAGTGCATCACTCCGGAGTTAGAGATTGATTTCGGCCGCTGTACGCTGTGCGGTGATTGTGTTGACGTTTGTCCGGTTAAGGCGGTTGATCTTAGTGCCCGGGTGGAAAAAGAGTTTGCGGTTCCGGCGGTTATTTTATTGGGCGATCCGGCCGGGATCGAGCTTCCCGTTGAGCGTGAGATGATTTTTCGCGGGCCTGAAGTTGAAGCCTTCCTGCGTCAGGTCGGAGAACATCAGGTTGAAGAGACCGTAGTTTATCAACGGGAGCTCTGTCAGTATTGCGGCCGGCTTGATCTTGGTTGTCAGCAATGTCTGGAGGCCTGTACTCATAGTGCTTTGTCGCGGGATGCCGGCGGCATAAGTATAGACTATCTGGCGTGCCGGGACTGCGGGGCCTGTGTCGCCGCCTGTCCGACCGGAGCCTTGCAGGATCAGCGCTTTAATGATCGCAGCTTTTTTGCCTTTTTCGGCGAGCTTGAGCTTGACGATCCCCGGGTTGCGATTCTCGGTTCCGCAGATGAGTTGTTTGAGCTCTGGTGGTACCATCATGAAAAAAGCCGGGAGCCCTTTTTTCTCGAATATCCCCGGGTGCAGGCTTTAACGGCTATGCATTTTCTTTTTCTCTTCGCCCTGGGGTTCAGTCGGGTGGTATTGTTGGAGAACGCTGAAAATGTTGCCGAAAATTTGGCTACGGCCCGGGAGTTGCGGCTGGCGCAGGATATTTTGCAGCATTTATTTGCGGTCTCCGATTTTATTTTAACAACAACCGGCCGGGATTTCAGCCGAGCGCCGGTAAAGGCCGGAAAAAATCCCCTGAAAAAGGTTTATGATGATTTTAGCTTTGCTGGCCGTAGGCAGAAACTTTCATCATTGCTGCAGTTTCTGCTGACGGCCGCGGAGACTGTGGGAACTAAGGTGATAGAACCTCTGTCCGGCGCAAAATACAGCCCGACTTATGGCCGGATCCGCTGCGCGGCCGAAAAATGCAGCGCCTGTGCCGCCTGTCTCAATGAGTGTCATACCGGAGCCCTGACCACTGACCCGCAGGCTTATACTCTCAACCATGAACCCGCCTTATGCGTTCAGTGCGGAACCTGTGTCGCGGTCTGTCCGGAGCAGGCTTTAACGCTGGAACCGGGCCTGGTTTTGCGCGCCGATTTTTTTCAAAGTCAGATCCTCTCCCGGGCCGAACCTATGATCTGCAAAGAGTGCGGGGCCCATTTCGGCACCCGAAAAAGCTATCAACATGTAATTGACCGCCTGCGGGCAACCGGCCGCTTTGCTGAACAGGAAGAGGTTCTTAGCTATTGTGAAACCTGCCGGGCGGTGAAGATGTTTGAAGCTTATGTCAACTGAACTGCAGCGGGAAAATGCCGCTATCCGAAAGGTGCGGGGATTTTTCTACGAGCTCAATAAATCTTTTTTTCTGGCCGAACCCGACCCGGAGAAGGTCGGGCACTGGCGGCAGATTATCAATTCATTGACTGCGGAAGCGCCAAGTCTTAAGCTTGGCGCCGCTGCCCGGCAGCTCTCTCTGGCGCTGGATGAGCTTGAGCTTAACGCAATTAAAGATGAATATTACGAGCTCTTTTTTAATCCCTTCAGCCCGCGCCTGATCAGCTGGACCGCTTCGGTCTCCGTCAACGGTCGGAATTTTGGTCCGAAACTGGTTGAGATCCGGCAGCTGATGGCGGCCCAGGGGCTTGAGAAAGAGGAAAAATTCAAGGAGCCGGAGGATTCACTGCCGATCCTCCTGGATCTTATGGCCCGCTTAATTGAAATGGAAGCGGATCTGGGCGCAGGCGGGGCCGCGGCGCAGCTTAAGATCCTGGAGAAATTTCTTTTGCCGTTAACTGCCCATATGAACCGGCAGCTGCAGGCGGACCCCGGCGCCCGGCTTTACCCCCTATGTGCCGATTTTCTTCAAGCCTGGCTTGAATTTGATGAAAGCTATTTTGTTTAAATTATATTTGATGCCCTCGTAAAAAGGAGGTTCTAAACTGGCAAGGGTTTAAAGCGATTTTTTTTTCAAAACACGCATTTCTATTCCAAGGTTCGACAAAAAAGCGGAAATTTGATTTTTGAAAAAGAAAGCAAGTGATTTAAGAGTATTTTGGAGACCATGATACGATATTTTGAGCAAATTTACTTGCTCTCTGTACCGGGCCGCTCTGAAAATGTTAATACCTATGGCTTTCATAACCGCCGCAAAGCAAACAGCTTTCATTCCTCGGACTCGAAGATGTTTTACTCCGGTTCGGCGATCAAATTCGGACATGGTAGCTTCGACTCCGGCTCGATAGCGATATCGATCTTTGAAATCAGGACTCTCTTCGTAGCGTTTACGTTCCGCAAGATATATGTCCTCATCTTTATAACGATAATAAAAGCCTTTGCTCCCTTTCTTGACGGGACAGACACTGAGACTTTCACAGTTAATACATGTTTCCAATGGAAAAACTGCGCTGAAACCTTTTTTGGTTTTCTTGATTGATTGCGGTGTGTTTCCGCATGGGCATGAAACAATACGTCCGTCTTGATTAAATGAGAATTCTGAAAGATGAAAATACTTTTGGTTGCCCGGCATAAGTGGAGATACGACTTCTACACCATGATTCTCCTTGGCCTTATCGCAATTGGATGTACTGCCATACAGAGAATCGGCCAAAATTTCTTTTGGTTTGGTACCTTTTTCCTCCAACGCTTCAATTGCCGGTAGCAGAGCGTTGGCGTCATGTTGGTCGGCGGATTCAACTTCGATATAGGTGATGAGCGATAACCCGCGATTCTCTTCCTCATCTGAATTGTCCGCTACTGTATAGTTTTCAGCAACTTGAGCCTGATAGCCCTTCCCTTTGTGGCTACTGTAACCGGCATCGGGATCGGAAGGGTTCTGGAGAGAGTCGGAAGGAACATCCTTATTGGGTTTGGCAACAGCTTTAGACTCGGAATTGTCTTCGTTTTCTTCGACAAGGCATTGTTCTTTGAATAATCTGACAAGCGTATTGAAAGTACTCATGCTTTCTACGACTGAAACTGCAGCAAACTGTTCGATAAGACTATGTATGTCAGTTGCCATTTGATTGAGGGTATGATTGGAATCTGACGGTTTGACGGCGGCAAACAGTGATTCGGAGTTCTTGCTGAGATACCGATCTATAATATCTTTGTCCAACTGGTCATACAAACCGCGATGTTGTCGTTTTAAATTTTTGAGAAATGTTTTGATCGTTTTGACAAAGAGACCTATCCTGCCAAGATGACGCATATTGGACTGCAGATGAACGGAATCGATACGTTGCTTGTTGAAGTCAACCTTGAATATTTTGGCCAGTCGATCCAGGGTGATGGCAAAGATGTCATTGTATGCCTTTTCCGTGGAAAGCTTTTCTCGCATCGTCCAAAGGGTTTTCTCGCTTACGTATGAGGCATCATCATCAGAGCTGGTTATATTTAAGGCATAATGCCATTGGGTGTTGAAACAAAATTGATCGACAGCTTCTTTATCGGTAAAGTCATGCATCTGTTGAAGGATCATCAGGCCAATCATAGAGTAAAGCTCTTTTGTCGGCCGCCCGTTCCAACTATGGTAATGAGACCGTAGTTTGTTTACAGGCAAACTCGGAAGAATTTCTTTCTGGAACAGCCCTGCCCATGAATTGTTGAGCATTTGACGTCGCTTGGGTCCAATGTAGCCCCAAGGATCGAATAAGTTACCCTGTTTGTGGTCTTTTACGTGAAACATGCCTTCACCTCGTAAGTTATTGTTTTTACACGCAAACATTACCACGAATGAAGTTTTATTGCAACAACAAAATAATGATTTATTCAATTTTTTCAACAACTTAATGGCTGAAGGCTTTTTTACGAGTCCATCAATAGTAATAGTAATAGTACGGCAAAGAACCTTGGTCAATCTAAATCGAAATTAATTCGCAAGAACATCACCGAGTATCTTGCAAAACTTCATCTTTGCCAAAGTCGTCTTGCCACTTTGACGAGAGCCGGTTAAAGGCACAAGTTTTTTGTACAAATCCGTTCGAGTAAACTCAGTAAGAAATCTTTCCATCCCGATCAGATTTCCCCCTTGGCAATCTATGCTATTGTAATAGCTAATGCGGGAACAAATCCCGCAACCCAAACGGAGCCCTGCGGCCCGTACCCAGGGGCACTTCCGATGGTCGCAAATAAGTACTCTTATCAGAACATTTTCTGATTATTAAATCTTGTTTTTTGGTACAGAAAATAACCTGTAAGGTACTAAACGGATTGTATAATTGTAAAATTTATGTTACTTTAACAGCAATAATGTTGTCTGATGCTGTTCAACAGATGCGAAGTTTTCTCCTTACCGTCCTGAAAAAATGTGCACTTTGCCTGGAGAGAATGCCGGAAACTATGCATCAATATGGAGTCGACAACTTCTTAATAGAAAGGCTGTCAGGTCGGATTCAGGGAATTGGCGAAAACTTGTTTGAAGCAAGTCGGTAAAGGGATCTTAAAGGAACAAGCCATGCCCAGGTTGAAAAAACTGCCCATCGGCATTCAAACTTTCCGGGACATCCGGGAAGAAAACTATGTTTATGTCGACAAAACCGACCAGATTGCCAATCTGATAGAAAACGGTCGTTATTATTTCTTCGCCCGCCCGCGCCGGTTTGGTAAAAGTTTGCTGGTTTCCACGCTTCAGGCCCTGTTTGAGGGGCATAAAGAGCTATTTGAAGGTCTTGCCGTTTATAAACAATGGGACTGGAATACAAAATACCCGGTTATTAAAATCAGCTTTGGCGGGGTGGCCCGTAATCGTAAAGAGATGAAACAACAAGTGGCCGGTATTCTGCGTACAAATCATGATTATCTGGAACTGAGCTGTCAACACCCGGAAGAGGGGGGCGTATGCCTGCGGGAGTTGATAGAAAAAACCAGCAAAAAATACGGCCGCAAGGTTGTCATCCTGGTTGATGAATACGACAAATTCATCGTCGACAATCTTGATCAGCCCGAAATTGCAAAGGAAGGGCGTGAAATTCTCAGGGATATGTACGCCACTATCAAGGATAGCGACGAATACATAAAATTCACTCTTCTCACCGGAGTGAGCAAGTTCAGCAAGGTCTCGATTTTCAGCGGACTGAACAACCTGGAAGATATTTCCCTTGATCCACGTTATGGTTCCCTGTGCGGCTACACCCACAATGACCTTGAAACCATTTTTTCTGAGCATCTTGAAGGCGTGAACCTGGAGCAGGTGCGACTATGGTACAACGGTTATTACTTTCTCGGTGAGCCGGTCTACAATCCGTTTGATATTTTGCTATTTATCAAGAACAGTTATGTATTCGACAACTACTGGTTTTCAACCGGCACGCCGACGTTTTTGATGAAATTGATCAAACAGCGCAACTATTTTATTCCGCAACTGGATAATCTGACGATCTCCAACACTCTTATCAACAGCTACGATATTGAACGACTGGAACTGGAACCTCTACTGTTTCAAACCGGCTACCTGACCATCAAAAAGAGTATGGAGGCCCGGCGCGGCGGAATTGAATATGTACTGGGCATGCCCAACAAGGAAGTGCGACTCTCTTTCAATGATGTCCTGCTCGACTATCTTACAGATCAGCCGGTTCAGCGCATCGCCTGGCAGAACCAGCTCTACGACATTTTCGAAAAAGCGGATATGGCAGATCTTGAACGTTTGCTGCGGGCGCTGTTTGCCGGAATCCCGTATAATAACCACACCAGAAACAATATTTCGACCTACGAAGGTTACTACGCCAGTGTGATTTACGCCTATATCGCCTCATTAGGACTGGAGCTGATCCCTGAAGACGTCACCAACAAAGGACGAATTGATCTAACGATAAAGATGGGTTCATACATCTACCTGCTTGAATTCAAAGTTGGCAGTGAAGGAAAGGCTCTGGAGCAAATTAAGGCTAAAGGGTACGCAGAAAAATACATTGGTCAAGGCGAGATATACCTGATTGGAATTGATTTTGATCCTGAAGAAAAAAGTGTGGCCGGGTTTGAGTGGGAGCGGGTTTGAAGAAATAACAAGGCGGAAAACTTGTCCAATGCCAATATATTCTCCCGACAATTTTGTTAATATCCTTGAAAAAGCCCTTCGCCACCTTCAGGCCGGGGATCTGGACACGGCGAAGACCGCCTACCAGACGATACTGAACCGCGTCCCCAATCACCCGGAAGCGCTCCATCTTCTGGGCGTTATAGCTCATCAGGAGGGCAATCATGAAAAATCTGCAGAGTTGATCCGACAGGCATTAAAATTCAACCCTGACGCGGATCACTATCTTTACAACCTTGGCGAAGCCCAATACGCATTGGCCCATTTTACCGAAGCGGCAAAATCATACAGAGAATGCGTAAGACTACAACCGAACACCGCTGCCGCCTGGAATCGACTGGGATTAATCGAACAAAAACACAATTTCGACATCAAAGCGGCAGAACACGCTTACACCACTGCACTACGCTTTCAACCCGACTTCTATCAGGTCTTAAATAATTTCGGACTCCTGAAATTAAGCCGACTGGAATATCACGATGCCGGCGAACTCTTCAGAAAAGCTTTAACCTTAAAACCTGATTACGCCGAAGCGGCACACAATCTGGCCATCACTTTACAGCATCTTGGCAAAATTGACGAAGCCGAAAAATTTTACCTGCAGGCTCTCAGCTTAAACCCTGAACTTTCTGGACTACAATGCCAGTATATCAATCTTCTCCAAAACAGCTGCTCCTGGACAAAGCTGCAAAAAGCCCTGTTCGTTCTGGAAACAAGGACCACCCGGGAACTCAAAGAACACATAGCCACCGAAGAATCTCCGCTCTTGCATATTACACACAGTTTTGATATGCAACGCAATCGTATGATTGCTCAAAGGAAATGCGGTGAATTTATAAAAAATTACAGAGTCAATACAGTTGAGACCGGCAACTGATTATGAACAACAATAAACAACCAACCCTTGACAACTCATCGGACTGGTTCGAAGAAGCCCTCGCGGCTCAAGATCGAAATCAGATTAAAGAAGCAATCACCGCATACCTGAACACACTGCAGTCAGACCCGCAACACTTTGCCGCAACCTATAATCTTGCCACTCTCTACCACGCATCAAAACAACTGGATCTCGCCCGGCAAAAGTATATAGACGCAATCAAAATCAACCCGGCTTCGGCTCTGCCTTACAAAGGTTTAGGTGATGTTTTTTTCACCTTGAACGATATTGAGCAAGCATTTATCGTTTACAATCAGGCTTTAAAAATTGATCCGATGTTTGCCGAAATATGGCACAATATCGGGCTTATTGAACAACACCGGCAGAACCTTGGCAGCGCTTACAAGGCCTACCGCAAAGCCGTTGAACTTCGGCCCGATCATAAAAGCGCTCTCGACAATCTGATTAAACTTGAAGCCCAAACCGGACAAACCCAGGAAACCATCAATTTTTTAACCGACCTGAACCACAAATACCCTGAGAACCTAAACCTCAAGCTGGCTTTGGCGGAAATTTTCTCCAACCATAATCAATCGGAAAAGACCCTTAATCTAATCCGCTCCGCCCTGGTTATTGATAAACGCAGCGGGGAAGCCTTCAACCTTCTCGGTTTAATTCTGTTACGACGCGGGGAAGCTGAAGCTGCCCGACAAAATTTCAGGAAAGCCCATAATCTGGCGCCGAGCTCTTTAAAAATCCATAGCAACCTGCTCTACTCCGCCATCGCGGACCCGACCGCAACCCCCAAAGGGTATCGGCACGAAGCGGCGCTATGGTGGCGACAACACGGCGCCGCAATGGCAAGTAAAACCGTATGCAGCCATCAACGCCCACTTGAAAAAGACCGACCTTTGCGCCTCGGCTTTATCTCGGGAGATTTTCACCGACACTCGGTAAGCTATTTCTTCCTCCCCTTACTCTCCAATCTTCCACAAACCCTTTTTGCAACTTTCTGCTATTCAGATTCAACCACGGATGATGACTACAACCGCAAGATAAAGGAACAAAGCCGCTACTGGCGTCCCATCTACGGCTTGGATTCCGGAGTTGTCACCCAGATGATCGCCGCCGACAAAATTGATATTCTGATAGAACTCTCCGGTCATACCGCCAACAACCGTCTGCCGGTTGTTGCCCAAAAACCGGCGCCGGTACAATTTTCCTGGCTCGGCTATCCGGCCTCAACCGGCATCGCCAACGGCACCTTTCGTCTCACGGACAATATAACTGTTCCTGAAGAGTTCGATGAACATTACAGCGAAACACTAACCTATCTCGAAACCCCTTTTCTCTGTTATGCCCCCCCGCCTGAAGCCCGCGATCTCTTACCCGAAAAAACTCCCGGCGCTAGCGACAATATAGTCTTTGCCTCATTTAATAACGCAGCAAAAATCAATCAAAACGTAGTCGAAACCTGGTCGCATATCCTTAAAAAAACGCCCGGCTCCAGACTGCTCATTAAAACCAGAACCTTGCAGGACATTTCGACGGCATCTCAGTTGAGAGAAAAATTTGCAAACTGCGGTGTCAACCCGGAGAGAATTTCAATTCAAGGAAAAAACTTTACCACCGCCGGCCATTTTGCCGCCTACAACCAGGTCGACATCGCTCTCGACCCTTTCCCCTACAACGGCACCACGACAACCTGCGACGCTCTCTGGATGGGAACCCCGGTTATTGCCATGCGCGGCAAAAGCCACGCTGACCGGGTTGGCGCATCGCTGCTGCAGGCAATCGGCTGCCCGGAACTTGTGGCGGAAAACTGTTCCGACTATATTGACATTGCCGTCTCATTGGCACAAAACATAACCGAACTGGCGAGATATCACCAAAAGATCAGAACTAAAATGCAGAAATCTTCTCTGATGAACGCCAAAAAATTTACCGAGAATTTCAATCGGGCAATAATCAGCCGCTGGGAGGAGTGGCGTTCACAAAGGCTTTCAATCTTACAACGTCTTGTTCTAAAAAACCATAAAACCCTGGGGCTGCCGCCCGGAACTGAAAAACTGCTTTCCCAAAACCGTTCAGTTTTTAACCTGCTCACAAAAAGCCTGGAAAATAATGACAGTGCCAAAATTTTTCTGAAATTGGGGCAGGAATATGCCAATGAAGATGACTTCGAACCGGCATATATGTGCTTTCGGGAAGCAATCGCGGTTGAATATGATAATTTTGTGACCCATTTCGCAGTGGCCTTTTCCCTGAAAAATCTTGGCCGTAATGATGAGGCGCTACACCACTATCGTAAAGCTCTGGCTCTTAACCCGCAATTAACCGATGCCGCCGTGGATTTAAGCAAGATACTGCAAGAACAAAATGAAAGCGCGCAAGCGGTTGAAATTCTGCTTGAAACCGACAAACTGGCCCCGGATGACAGTGATTTAATCTTTCAACTGGCGAATATATATTACGATCAAAACCAACTCGAAAAGGCTTACAAGGTTCTGGAAAGATGCGTCAAACTGGCCCCGAAACGGGCTGGGATATGGAACAATCTCGGATATCTGATGTACGAATCCGGCAAATCTGAAGAAGCGATCAAATGCTATCGGAAGGCGCTGTCATTCGACCCGGACCTACTTGAATCACAAACCAACCTGATGTGGTCTCTGGCGCAAAACTGTGCCTGGCCGGAGTTAAATGAATTTAGTAAGAAAGTTAATTCTCTGCCTCCTATTTTAAGTATTTTCCTTCACAACGATAGCAACTTAAATTTACAAAGCGCAAAAAATGCGTTGCAAAAGAGATTAACTAAAGAGAACTTTCAAATGTCGCAACCAACCTTGAACAAATCACGCAAAAATGACCTAATCAAAATCGGCTACCTTTCCCCGGATTTTCGTGACCACCCCGTCGCCCACAACCTGCTTAACCTGTTTCGTCTGCATGACCGCGACCGGTTTCAGGTAACCGCCTACTCATGCGGCCGGGATGATAAAAGCAAGTACCGGCGGCAAATCATCAACGATTGTGACAATTTTATTGATTTACAAAAGCTTAACGACCTTGAAAGCGCTAAAAAAATCCACGCTGACAAAATTGATATCCTGATTGAATTAATGGGGCACACCCGGGATAATCGGCTGGCGATCTGTGCTTTCAGGCCGGCCCCGATACAGGTTTCATATCTGGGATACCCCGGTACCACCGGAGCTGAGTTTATCGACTACCTGATCGCGGATCAAATCGTTATCCCCCCGAAAGACAAGATCCATTACAGCGAAAAGATTATCTATCTGCCCAACTGTTTTATGGTTGCGGACCGAGCTCCAATCGGCCCTCTCCCGCAAAGAGCAGAATGTGGATTACCCGAAACCGGCTTTGTTTTCTGTTCGTTCAACACCCCGTTCAAGATAGAACCGGTAATGTTTAAAGTCTGGATGGATATCCTGTCGGCCGTTTCAAACTCCTGTCTCTGGCTCAGAGAGGGCAGTGAACGATACGAATACAATCTCAAAGCGGAAGCAAAAAAACACGGGATAGCTCCGGAACGTCTGATTTTCGCCCCCAGAGTCCCCGAAAAATCAGATCATCTCGCCCGCCTGCAACGGGCAGATTTAGCCCTTGATACGAGAATATATAACGGTCACACCACAACCCTTGACGCCCTCTGGGCCGGAGTTCCGGTACTCACCAGCCGGGGCTCGCACTTCGCATCACGAGTTTCCGACAGCAACTTAAAAGCAATTGGTCTGGAAGAGATGATTGCCGAGGACCTTGAAGGGTACCGGGAAATGGCAATCGAGCTGGCAAACTCTCGGGAAAAGCTTGAAAAAATCCGGCAAAAGTTGCACCTGAATCGAAGTACACACCCACTTTTTGATACGGAAACAACTGTCCGAAATCTGGAAAATGCATATTTTGAAATACGACAGTCAAAACTAGAAGGTGAAATCAGCAATTAAATACTCTTTCATCACAGAAACGGGATAAGTTAAGACTATGGGAAATCCTTCATTTGAATCCACAGGCGAAATGGCCGTGCTTCACTACTTGATCAATCGAGGAATGCTCTCACTGAATGGGGCTTTCTTTGATATTGGCGCAAACGTCGGTGATTGGACGAAGCTTGTGAGGCAGTTCAAAGACAACCTGGAAGTACACGTATTTGAACCGGTTCCGTATATTTTCTCCAAACTCGCGGAGAATCTGGTTGGTTCAATAAAAATTGAACCTGTATATCTGAATAACTACGCAATGAGTCTGGAAGAAGGATTTAAAACATTCCACTACTATGAAACTCAACCGCCCTTGAGTTCCTTCTACCGTCGTAATTCACAGGTGGAAAAGAAATGCAAATTAAGCCCTCCAAAACCCTTTTCGATCTATTCAACAACTGTTGACGCCTATTGTCACCGCCTAAACCTCAAACGGATCAGTTTCATGAAAATCGATGTGGAAGGTGCGGAGTTAGATGTCTTGCGTGGCGCGAAAAAACTGCTGGAAAATGATGGAATCGATTACATCCAGTTTGAATATGGCGGAACCTACCTTGACGCGGGAATTAAACTTCAACAAGTATTTGCTTACCTGCACGGTTTTGATTTTATGATTTTCAAGATTTTTCCTAATGAATTAAGATATCAGCCTCAATTTTCACCCGAACTGGAGGACTTCAATTACTCTAATTACCTTGCGGTCAATCCCCGATTCCACTCGCAAATACTTAATGAAAAACCCAAGATGCTGGATCTGAATCAATTATGCAAACAACATTCAATTGTCCCTCGGGGGATTATCCACATCGGAGCCCATGAAGGAACGGAAACTGAAAAATACCTGGAGATGGGCGCCAAAAAAATTCTCTTCATCGAAGCCAATCCGGCAGTGTTTGAACGTCTGCAAAAAAACACGGCAGATTTTCCGGAAGTACTGGCCGTCAATTGTGCCATCAGCGACCGTTGTGGTAAAATGACACTGCATATTACATCCATGGATCAAAGCAGCTCCCTTCTGCCTTTAAAGCATCACCAGGACTATTATCCCGACATCAAGGAAACCCATAAAATCTCAGTCACGGCAAAAACCCTGGATACATTACTGCGGGAATTAAACCTATCAACAGACGATTACAACATCCTGAACATCGATATTCAGGGAGCGGAACTTTTGGCTTTTCAAGGCGCAGTCAAGACACTCCCATATATTGACTGTATCAATACGGAAATCAATTACGAAGAACTTTACGAAGGCTGCGCAATCGTTGATCAAATTGACACTTGTCTGGAGAAATACGGATTTAATCGCGTAAAGACCACGACCCCATATCATCACTCCTGGGGTGATGCGTTCTATGTCAAAAAACCGGTCGTAACCATGGCGACTCTTGGAAATCCACGCTACGGCCGCTTTGCCAATCAGCTTTTCCAATACGCATTCATAAAAATCTACGCAAAAACACATGGTTTTCGGGTTGAAACAGCGAACTGGATTGGAAATATTCTTTTCGGTATCAGTGACCCACCGGTTACGAAACAGCTACCGCTGATCAGACAAGATACTTACAAACTGGCAGAAGACCATATCCCCAACGCCAAAGTTCCTTATAAGAATGTCGATTTTGGCGGGATATTCCGATACCACACCTCTTTTTATGCGCCGCACAAGGAATATTTCAGGTCTCTGTTCAAACCTGTTCCGGTTATTGAAAAGTATCTAAGTTACGGTTACAACAAACTAAAGGAGAGGGGTAACACAATTGTCGGTTTACACCTTAGACGTGGGGATTACGGATACAGTCACTACTTCAGGGCGCCCACAATCTGGTACCTACGTTGGCTTGAAGGATATTGGGAAACTCTGGATCACCCCGTGTTGTTCATTGCGAGCGATGAGCCTGATAAAGTATTAGGAGATTTTGAAAAATTTTCTCCGGTCACAAGCTGGGATTTAGGCC
This sequence comes from Pseudomonadota bacterium, assembly GCA_015486505.1. GTDB lineage: Bacteria > Desulfobacterota > Anaeroferrophillalia > Anaeroferrophillales > Tharpellaceae > Tharpella. The sequence continues at coordinate 13,134 of WFRP01000267.1, forward strand.
TTAAGATACACAAAATAGAATATTATCCGGATTTTTATATGCTCTCCCAATGTGATATCCTGGCGATATCGAACAGCTCCTTTTCATTTGCCGCTTCCATGCTCAATGAAAAAGCGAAATGTTTCTTTCGCCCACACCTGCCCACGCAAAAATTGATTCCATTTGATCCATGGCACAGCGAAACGATTTTCCGGGAGGCAAAACAAGAAGACTACCCCGAGAACGAATAATTGCGACGCAAGCGCCCCCCGAAAATGACTATTTAGCATTGAATTGCTAAATAGTCTTGACTAATCGGCAAAGCACTGCTAATTCTACGCTATGAAACGCCTACAACAAGAGATCATTACCCGGGACCTGCTTCGGAAAATGGTATTTATCACCGGCCCGAGGCAGGTCGGCAAAACCAGCCTGGCCCTGGCTATCAGTAAAAATTTCGAAAAAGCGCTTTACTTAAACTACGACAATTTTTCTCATCGCGATATAATCCATAAAGCAGCCTGGCTGCCGGACACAAAACTGCTCATCCTTGATGAACTTCACAAGATGGAAGGCTGGAAGAATTTCCTCAAGGGAATCTATGATACCAAACCCGGTGAGCAACAAATTCTGGTTACCGGTAGTGCCCGACTGGAAGCATTCAGACAAAGCGGGGATTCTCTGGCCGGCCGCTTCTTCAGGCACCGGTTAAACCCCCTTACTCTGGCTGAAATACCAAATTCCACCGCCAATGATCTGGATTTGCTTCTGGAACGCGGTGGTTTCCCGGAGCCATTTCTTGCCAACTCCCCGGACAATGCCAACCGCTGGCGCTTACAATACATCGACGGTTTAATCCGTAGCGACATCCTCGACTTTGAAAAAATCCACGACTTCAAAGCAATTCAACTTACCCTTGATCTATTACGGCAAAGAGTCGGCTCTCCGATCTCCTGGTCTTCCCTGAGCCGGGATGTCAATTGCTCTCCCAACACCATTAAGAGATATGTTGAAATTTTTGAATCTCTTTTCATAATTTTCAGGGTCACCCCATTCCATCGTAATATTGGCCGCTCCCTGCTTAAAGAACCGAAAATTTACTTTTATGACACCGGTATGGTTTCAGGAAATGATGGCATCCGCCTGGAAAACCTTGTCGCTGTCAGCCTCCTGAAACACCTTAACTGGATTGAAGACTGTAAGGGTATAAAGTGTGAATTAATGACACTTCGCACTAAAGAAAAAAAAGAGGTTGATTTCGTCTTGGTTGAAAATAACGAGCCTGAACTGATCGTAGAAGTCAAACTTTCCGACAATAACATAAGCCCATCGCTACGATATTTCCATAATAAATACAACCTGAATGCCACCCAAATCGTAAAAAATATCCGCGTTGAGCAGATGGTCGAAGGCATTCAATTAAGAGGGGCGCAAAATTTCCTTAAAGAGTTAAATATTTAGGTTATCTCGAAAATAATGCTTGATGCCACCACAATTTTAAGGAAGACTTCAAAATGAACCAAGTAAA
>WFRP01000268.1 GCA_015486505.1 Pseudomonadota bacterium
CATTAGTACCTTACAGGTTATTTTCTGCACCAAAAAACAAGATTTAATAGTCAGAAAATGTTCTGATAAGAGTACTTATTTGCGGGCCGCAAGGCCCTGTTTGGGTTGCGGGAGTCTGTTCCCGCATTAGTATCTTACAGGTTATTTTCTTGTTTTTTTCAACAGCTTTTTTCAACTGTAAAAACAAGAAAATGTTCTGATAAGAGTACTTATTTGCGCCCAACGGAAGTGCCCTTGGGGTGCGACCAGCGGATTGCCCCTGGGTGCGGGCCGGAAAGGCCCAATTGGGTTGCGGGGATAGTTCCCGCATCAGCATTGCAACTGTTTGAGCGTAAGCGAGTTTTGCAAGGCGGGCAAAGCGAGTTTAAAGGAAAAACAGAAATCTTAACGCCTGGCGGAGAAAAACCGCGCCCGACCCCTGATTCGACTGAATAGTTACATAAAATGTACCTAAAGTGAGCCGGTAAATAAATAAAGTGAGAATGAGCATTGAATGAAAAAGTGAAAGAGTATTTTCAAAAGCAGACGAACCTTGAAATTATGGCTGATGCCACCGTGTTAGGCAAGGGCGGCGACCCCGGCTGCGGCGACTATATTGAACTCTACTTAAAGATTGAAAATGATAAAATTATCAAAGCCACCGCTATGGTTGCCGGCTGCCCCTACGCCATCGCGACCACCAGTGTTTTTACTGAAATGATTACCGATAAATTATTAGATGATGCCATGCTGGTGACCGGCGATCAGGTTGCTAACGCCCTTGGCGGCCTGCCCGAGGAAAAAGTCCACTGCTCGCTGATGGGCCCGGAGGCTCTGCGTAATGCCGCCCATAACTATATTATGGCCCGGATCTGCACCCCGGCCGGCGGCAAACCATGAGTCTGACCCTGAAAATACCCGGCCGCGAAACCCTGGTTCTAGACGGGGTTCTCTGTGATATGAACGGCACCCTGACCACCGACGGCAGATTAACCCTTAAAGTCGGTAAAAGCCTGACTGAACTGACGCGGCAGCTCAAGGTTTATGTCATGACGGCCGACACTTTCGGCACCGCGGCCGCGGTTTTCGCCCAGCTTCCGGTCGAACTTGTCAAGATGCCGCCGCAGACCCCCGGCGCCGACGCCAAACTTGATTTTTTGAAAAGACTGGGCCCGCAAACCCACGCGGCTATCGGCAACGGCTACAACGATCATCTGATGCTCAAAGCGGCAGCCATCGGCATCTGTATTATCGGCAACGAAGGCGCTCACAGCCGCTCTCTCCAGGCGGCCGATCTTGCCGTTACCAACACTTTGCAGGCGTTAAACCTTTTTTTACAGCCGAAACGTCTGCTCGCCGGCCTGAGAAATTAACCTGAGAAATTAAACAGCGCCTGACAACCGCATTTCCACCTTGCTTTTTAACTGTTGCTTTGCTAATGCGGGAACATACACCCGCAACCCAAACGGAGCCTTGCGGCCCGCACCCCAAGGGCAATCCGTTGGGCGCAAATAAGTACTCTTATCAGAACATTTTAAAAAATCCCGGGTCGGACCGGCCTCTGTTTTTGCCCCTGAAATCAAGGAGACCAAACCCTCATGCTAAAAGACCTTGTTGCAGTGATCCTGGCCGGCGGTGAGGGCAAACGCCTTAACCCATTAACCCGGGATCGCGCCAAACCGGCCGTCCCCTTTGCCGGGCAGTACCGGATTATTGATTTCACTTTAAGCAACTGCTTAAACTCCCATATCCGCAAAATTATTGTCCTGACCCAGTATAAATCGGTCTCAGCTTCACGTCACCTGGCCGCGGGCTGGAGTATATTCAACCCGGAACTCGGTGAATTCATCTATGAAATCCCGCCCCAGATGCGGGTCGGCGAGAAATGGTATCAGGGCACCGCCGATGCCATCTTTCAGAATATTTACTCGCTCGAGGTTATCAAACCTGAATATCTATTGATTCTCGCCGGTGACCATATCTATAAAATGGATTACGGGAAAATGCTCGCTTTTCACAAAGCCAACCGGGCCGCGTTGACGATTTCAGCGATAACCGTCAATAAAACCGAAGCCGGCGGCCTCGGCATCCTTGAGGTTAATGATCGGCAACAGGTTATCGGTTTTCAGGAAAAACCGAAAAATCCTAAAACTATCCCCGGCCAACCCGACCGGGCCTACGCTTCCATGGGCATCTACATCTTTGACTTTGCCCTGATGAAAGAGCTTTTGGAAGCCGATGCCGCAAATCCCGACAGCAGCCACGATTTCGGCAACGATATTATCCCCTCTCTCTATCCGAAAGCCCGGGTTTTCGCCTACCCCTTCGGCAGTGACAGCAGCAAACGCGATGCCGATTACTGGCGCGATGTCGGCACCATCGACGCTTTCTGGGAGGCCAATATCAGCCTCGCCGGAGTTGACCCCGATTTTAATTTATACGATCAGGACTGGCCACTGCGCACCTATCAGTCACAGATGCCGCCGGCAAAATTTGTTTTCGCTAACGAGCGGGAGGAGAGAGTCGGCCGCGCCCTCGACTCACTGGTTTGCAACGGGGTTATCGTCTCCGGCGGCCTCGTGGTCGATTCAGTCCTCTCGCCCGGAGTCAGAATCAACAGTTTTGCTAAGGTAAACGAATCAATTCTGATGCATAATGTTGAAATCGGCCGCAAAGCCCGCATTCGGCGGACGATTATCGACAAAGGCGTCCGAATTCCGGCGGGCACTGAAATCGGCTATAACCTTGAGCAGGACCGCCGCCGCTTCCCCGTTTCCCCCGGCGGCATTGTCGTCGTTCCCAAAGGCACAATTTTCTGAAGTACTTGTTTTTATATAACTTTTCATCCTTCAACTTATGGTTGAGGACAAACCAAATGCGGGAGCGGAACCCGCAACTCAATCGGGCCTTTTTGGCCCGCACCCAGGGGCAATCCGCTGGGCGCACCCCAAGGGCAATCCGCTGGGCGCAAATAAGTACTCTTATCAGAACATTTTCTTGTTTTTTCAAACCGAAAATAACCTGTAAGGTACTAATGCGGGAATAAACCAACAACTCAAACAGGGCCTTTTCGGCCCGCAAATAAGTACTCTTATCAGAACATTTTCTTGTTTTTTCAAACCGAAAATAACCTGTAAGGTACTAATCCAAAAGGAGGAAAAAATGTCATTTATCGTTGATGTAGAAGCTCTGGAAATTCTTGATTCCCGGGGCAACCCGACCGTTGAAGTGGAAGTTACCCTTGAAAGCGGGGTTGTCGGCCGCGCCGCAATTCCTTCCGGGGCTTCCACCGGTATTCATGAAGCGGTTGAGTTGCGTGACGGGGATAAAGACCGCTATATGGGTAAAGGTGTTAGTCAGGCCGTCGGCAATGTTAACGGCGAAATCGCCGACCGGATTATCGGCTTTGATGCCACCCGGCAACGGGAACTTGACCTGACCTTAATCGAACTCGACGGCACTGAAAACAAGGGCCGTCTCGGCGCAAATGCGATGCTCGGCGTCTCGATCGCCACCGCCAAAGCCGCGGCTGAGGTTGTCGGCCTGCCCCTCTATCAGTATATTGGCGGCACCAACGCCCATCTGCTGCCGGTCCCGATGATGAATATCTTAAACGGCGGCGAACATGCCGATAATAATGTTGATATTCAGGAATTTATGATTATGCCGGTCGGCGCCGCAAACTTCGCCGAAGCTCTGCGTATGGGTGCGGAAACCTTTCATTCCTTAAAAAAGGTTCTCAAGGAAAAAGGCTACAATACCTCAGTCGGTGATGAAGGCGGCTTTGCCCCCAGCTTAAAATCCAATGAGGAACCTTTCCAGTTGATTGTCGAAGCCATCAGCAAAGCGGGCTATAAAGCCGGCGACAATATTATGATCGCCATCGATTCGGCCGCCAGCTCTTTTTATGCAGATGGGAAATACAATCTCAAAGCCGAAGGGAAATCATTAAACAGCGCGGAGCTGGTTGATTTTTACGCGGAAATGGTCGCCAAATATCCAATCATCTCGATTGAAGACGGTCATGCTGAAGATGACTGGCCCGGCTGGAAACTGATGATGGATAAACTCGGCGACAAAATTCAGGTTGTCGGTGACGATATCTTTGTCACCAACCCCAAACGCCTGCAGCGCGGCATCGAAGAGGGTTCAGCCAATTCAATCCTGATTAAACTCAACCAGATCGGGACGTTGACCGAAACTTTAGAAACCGTCGCCATGGCCAAAAAAGCCGGTTATACCGCGGTCGTCTCCCACCGCTCCGGTGAAACCGAAGATTCAACCATCGCCGATCTGGTTGTCGCTTTAAACATCGGCCAGATCAAAACCGGCTCCGTCTGCCGGACCGACCGTATCTGCAAATACAACCAGCTCTTAAGAATCGAAAGAGAACTCGCCGGCCAAAGCGATTATAAAGGCCGGGAGGTTTTCTATAACCTGAAATAGGTGAACTATTACCGCTCCGAAAAACCACCCCCGCCCTTCCTGAAAAAAGGGAAGATAAAATTGTAAAATCCGGGGACAAACCCTGATTCTCCACCGGAAATCAGGGTTGTGTCCCCGGATTTTACGAAGCCCGACCGGGGTCAAGCCCGACGGGGCCCGAGTGGGGTCAGGCTTGACTTATGGGTATTTGTCGGATTTGCTGAATTGTCATCAGGATATCAAATTGAGAAAATCCGGTTAGCCATTTGGGTCTATCTGCGTTCAGATGTGGTTGAATCAGAGAAAAGACGGCGGACAAACCGGCTCTCTATTCTGCCTGAATGGGGGCTTTTACGACTTTGAGGCTGCGGGCATTGCAGGTTACGGTCATACCGTCTTTGATCTTGCGGCGTTTACGGGTTTCGATTATGCCGCCAACGCTGACCAGGTTATCTTCAATGACCATTTTCGCCTGACCGCCGCTGCCGCAGAGGCCGCTCGCTTTAAGGAGTTTATTCAATTCAATATAGTCATCGCTGATCGTAAAAATTTCGGTCATTGAGTTCTCTGTAACCCTTACATTTCGAAATGTTAAAAAATACCGCTTAAAACCAACTCAGACAATGCGGTTGATGGCCAGAAATTTTTCCAACTGGGCCTGGCTTTTTCCGGTCAGTTCCGCAAACTGGACGCCGAGGGTAAGGCGACAGTCGTCCTGAATCAGACTTCTTAAAGAACCCTTTAAATAAAGTTCGCCTTCAACTCCAGGTAAAGCCAGATAAATTTCAACGATTGACTGAATCTGGGGCGGCCCGTCACCCCACTCCTGCTTATCATATTTAATGGTTGCCCGGCAGCCGCCCTTACTGATGTCGCCGACAAAGCCCCGAAACTGTAATTTCCGATTTTTATGACGTTGATTTAAAAACTCAAGTCGGGCGGGAAGGCTGCATTCAAAACGCTTGTGTGTGCGTAAGTTATGATCTTCTATGGTTCTGGGGAATTTAACGAAGAAAATATTGAGCGGCTCAAACTCTACGAAAACAATCGGGGTTCTGAAACCATAAACACTGCCCTGATGAACATAACGAACCGTCACTTCCTTACCTTTTGTCAGGATTTCCGCGGGGTTTTTAAGAAGTGAAGGAATTTTCAGAATAATATAACGTCCCTCTTCCCGGCCAACGAAGTGACTTTTCATCCGTTGCGGATAACCATCCACCTGAATCTGCAATACAGTATTAAAATCCATAATAATCGACCTGATGCGGGAACAGATCCCCGCAACCCAAAAGAAAGTTACCGGCCCGCCCCCTCCAGAAGGTGGGGGTAAAATTTGGCTGAATAGTTACGTTTTTTCAAACCGAAAACAACCTCTAAGGTACTAACTAATGCGGGAACAAATCCCGCAACCCAAACAGGGCCTTGCGGCCCGCAAATAAGTCCTCTTATCAGAACATTTTCTTGTTTTTTCAAACCGAAAATAACCTGTAAGGTACTAACCACGCCTGTCTGCAAGAAATTTATTCAGCTGGGTTTGACTCTTGCCGCTCAAGTCAACAAACTGCACCCCCAGCGCCAGCCCGTTTTCATCCTGAACCATACTCCGGACGGCCCCCTGGAGAAAAAGCTCACCCTCAACTCCGGGCAAAGCCAGATATATCTGAATAACTGATTGAATTTTGAGGGGCTCTTTAACCCACTCAAGTTCCTGCATGCTAATGGTTGCCCGGCAGCCGCCTTTACTGATATCGCCGATAATGCCCTTAAAACGTAATTGCCGGTTGAGATGCCGGGTTATAACCTCCAGCCGGGCCGGCAGGCTGCAGTCAAACCTTTTGTGAGCCCGAAGATTGTGGTCTTCGATTTTCCCGGGGAATTTTACAAAAACGACATTAAACTTATTGATAACGGTTAACTCGACAGCGGTTTTGAAACCGAAGACACTGCCCTGATAGACATAACGAACCGTCAATTCCTTGTTTTCAGCAAAGATCTCTGCAGGATTGTCAAGCACTGCAGGAATTTTCAGAATCAGATAACGGCCTTCCTCACGCCCCACAAGGAAGCTTTTCATACGCTTAGGATAACCATCAATCTGAATTTGCAGTACGGTATCAAAATCCATGAAAAAATTTTTTTTTATCAATTTCAATTAAAATTCCTTCAGCAAGTTATAGAGGGTATCACGCTGCCGGGGTTTGAAACCGGCCTCCTTAATCGTATCGACCAGTTCGTTAAGGGAAATTGAAAAATGGACTCCGGCGGCGGCGACCACGTTCTCTTCAATCATGGTTGAACCGAAATCATTGGCGCCGAAACAGAGCGCGGCCTGCGCCATTTTCGTACCCTGGGTTACCCAGGAGGCCTGCAGATTATCGATATTATCGAGCACCAGACGGGAGAGGGCAAGCACCCTTAAATAATCAACTCCGGTGGCCGTGTGCTCAACTTCAACGCCTAAATCAGTATTGTCGGGCTGAAAAGTCCAGGGGATAAACGCGGTAAACCCTGAAGTCTTATCCTGGACTTCGCGCACCCGAAAAAGATGCTCAATCAACTCTTCCGGGGTCTCTAAAGAGCCGAACATCATCGTGGCGGTACTCCTTAAACCCAGATTATGAGCGCACTCCATCACCTCAAGCCAGCGCCGCCAGCCGATCTTGTTCGGGCTGATGGCGCTCCTGACCCGATCATCAAGAATTTCAGCGCCGCCGCCGGGTATGGAGCCGAGCCCTGAGGCCATCAGCTCTTTAATCGTTGTGTTTAAATCGAGGTTGGAAGATTTGGCGATATGAGCGATCTCCGGCGGTGAGAAGCCGTGAATATGGATTGTCGGGAAATCGTCCTTGATCGTCTTTAAGAGGCCGGTATAATAGTCAATTTTCAGATCGGGGTGGAGGCCGCCCTGCAACAGAATCTGGGTTCCGCCAAGCGCGATGGTTTCAGCAATTTTCTGCCGCAGCGTCGGATAATCAATCAGGAAAGCATCGTCATCTTCCGGCTTCCGGTAGTAGGCACAGAAACGGCATTGACATTCACAGATATTGGTATAATTAATATTGCGGTCAATCGCGAAAGTCACCTCCACCTGGGGATGCTTTTTGAAACGCAGCTTATTTGCCATTTCGCCAAGTTCCAGCAGATCGCAGTTTGTGAAAAGCTCAAGGGCCGTTTTACGATTAAGTCGCGCATTACTCATTCCGGCCTCCGGCACTCTCAACCACACTATCCGGCACCCGGTTGTAAAAAGTATCACGCTCAACCGGCCGGCGCCCGGCTTTAATAATGGTATTTCTGATATAGGCTTCACTTAAACCGGCCGCGCTTTTGGCGCCGGCCGCATGGGTTATCCGCTCTTTGACCACAGTTCCGTCAAGATCATTCACCCCGAAGAGCAGGGCCAGCTGAGCGATTTTCTCACCGAGCATTACCCAATAGGCTTTGATATGCTGAAAATTATCGAGATAAAGCCGGGCAATAGCTAAAGTTTTAAGATCATCAATCGCCGAGGTTTCACCTTTTTTGCGAATATCGGTATTGGTAGCGTGAAAGGCCAGCGGAATAAAAACCTGAAAGCCTGAGGTCTCATCCTGTAATTTTCGCAAGCTTTCCATATGATCAATCCGATCCCTGAAACTTTCAATATGACCATAAAGCATAGTGGCGTTGGTCGGAATCTTTGCAGCATGAGCAAGCCGCATAATCTCAAGCCAGCGCTCGCCGGAGATTTTTTCCGGACAGATCTGATTGCGGACCGCGGCCTTCAGAATTTCGGCCCCGCCGCCAGGCAGAGCCTGAAGCCCGGCGGCTTTCAACTCCGCAAAAACCGTCGGAATATCAAAGCCGCTGATTTTGGCAAAATAATCAATCTCAACCGCGGTAAAGGCTTTGATCACAACCTCCGGATGGGCGCTTTTTAAGCTTTTAAGCAGGTCGAGATAATAGGAAAAAGGCCAGTCGGGGTGG
>WFRP01000269.1 GCA_015486505.1 Pseudomonadota bacterium
GGCTTAAACCGGGGTTAAATCGACGTAAATTTCAGCCGAATTTTAATTTCCCTAAAGTAAATAACTTGACGAGAGCTTCTTAAACCATTATAGTTGATAACACTGGTAAAAAATGTTTCCCGCAGTTGGTCAGATAACACGGTTGTTTAGTGCCTTACAGGTTATTTTCTTGTTTTAAAACAAGAAAATGTTCTGATAAGAGCACTTATTTGCGGGCCGCAAGGCCCTGTTTGGGTTGCGGGATTTGTTCCCGCATTAGAACTATCAACCGCCTAAAACAATATTTTAACGAGGGATTATAGTAGTCCCGAAACGCCCCACCTGTCAAGCATAAATCAACCCGAATCACGCAAAAAATCTTTCCGCCATAAACTGCCGCCAACTTAATCTATCGGTAAAACCTATAAACTGATAAATTCCATTGAAACAAAGAATTAGATATTTTGCCGGTTTATGATTATATATCTTCGTCTCCGAGGTTTAACAAACCACTCGTTCGCCAACGCTCACTCGAGATAGAAGTTCACAGAGACAATTAAACCCGGTTTTCCTCCGTGTTCTCTGTGGCATCTATGGTTTGTACTTTTCAGATTCAACCACAGATAAACACGGATAAACACAGATAAAAATCTTGTAATTTAAACTTTTTGAAAACTGTTTGTAACTATTCAGCCGAAACCGGGGTCGGGCGCGGTTTTTCTCCGCCAGGCGTTAAGATTACTGTTTTTCCTTACGCTCGCTGCGCCCGCCTTGCAAAACTCGCTTACGCTCAAACAGTTGCAATGCTAATGCGGGAACAATCCCCGCAACCTAATCGGGCCTTTTTGGCCCGCACCCAGGGGCAATCCGCTGGTCGCACCCCAAGGGCAATCCGTTGGGCGCACCCCAAGGGCACTTCCGTTGGGCGCAAATAAGTACTCTTATCAGAACATTTTCTGGATATTAAATCTTGTTTTTTTGTGCAGAAAATAACCTGTAAGGCACTAATGGGCTCCTGCTCGCTTCCGAAAAACAACGAAATCGTTTCCGCAACCGCTTACGAAAAACCACCCCCGCCCCCTCAAGAAGGTGGGGGGGGGGTAAAATTGGCTGAATAGTTACAACTGTTTTTCAGAACCAGAGAGAATAAAATATGACTACCGACTACAGGCCGATGTGGCAGAATCTGGGGCTTGATCTTAAAGCCCATGACGATTTACTGAAAAATTTAGGCAAAGCCTACCAGCAGATTATCTTAAACCAGAAAAAACGCCCGCAAAAAATGGAGTATCTTGATTTCGTCATGCGGGAAGTGCATGGTTTACGGATTAAAGAACTGATTGATGCCAAGGCGGCCGGACGCAAGGTTATCGGCGCGTTTTGTGTTTTTGTCCCGGAAGAGATTGTTCTGGCGGCCGACGCGATTATGGTCGGCCTCTGTACCGGGGCTGATTTTGCCCTCGAAGATGTGGAAAAACTGCTCCCGCGCAATACCTGCGCCCTGATCAAATCAGCCTTCGGCTTCAAGCTCAGTCGGGTCTGCCCTTTTCTCGAAGCCGCGGATATGGTGGTCGGCGAGAATACCTGTGACGGGAAAAAGAAAGCCTTTGAACAGATGCTGGAACTTGTTCCCAACTTCTACGTTATGGATCTGCCGCAGCAGAAAACCGCCGGCGGCCGCCGCTTACTGCGTCTGGAATATCAGAATTTTCTCCGCGCGATCTTCGAACTGACCGGGGTTGAAATCACGGTTGAACGCCTGCGCCGCGGGATTGAAATAAGCAATAATAAAAGAAAAGCCCTGGCCCGGCTTTCTCATTTACGCCGGGCTGAGCCCGCCCCGATTTCGGGCCTGGACGCCTTACTGATTAATCAGGTTGCGTTTTATGACGACCCGCTGCGTTTTACCGATTCTATCAATCAACTCTGTGATGAACTTGAAGAACTCATTCACCGGAAAGAAGGGGTTTTCCCGGCGAAGGCTCCGAGAATTTTACTCTCCGGCTGCCCGATGGCGGTGCCTAACTGGAAAATCCCCTGGCTGATTGAGCAGGCCGGAGCTGTGGTTGTCGGTGAAGAAGCCTGCGTCGGCGAGCGCGGCTGGCGTAATTTCACCAAAACCTGCGGTGAAACCGTAGATGATTTACTCGACAATCTGGTTGAGCGCTATTTTAATATCGACTGCGCGATTTTTACCCCCAATCCCGAGCGCGAAGAGCATATAATTGAAATGGCAAAGGACCTGAAGGCTGACGGCATAATACACTACAGCCTGCAATTCTGCCAGCCTTACAGCATTGAAGCTCTGCCGCTGGAACGCCGGCTTCAGGAGCGGGGCTGCAACTTTCTCCGCGTCGAAACCGATTACAGTATGGAAGATATCGGCCAGTTGCAGACCCGAATCGAAGCTTTCGTTGAAATCATTTCGCAAATATAATGATTTTTACCGGGTTGTGCCGGGATTGATTCAGGAACAGGCACGATTGCAGTGATAATTATTGAAGATGGCCGTCCGGTCGCCGGCATAAAGGAAGACAAAATGGCGAAAATGCAAACTGTCACTCTTAATCTTCGGGGGCGGGCCTGTCCGGGGCCGGTTATTGAGACCCGGAAAGCTTTATCCGGGCTTAAAAATGATGCAATCCTTTCCGTCGAACTTGATAATCAGGCGGCCTGCAGCAATGTCAGCCGCTTTGCTGAAAGTCAGGGCTGCACGGTCACTGCAACCAACGACGGTGACGACAGATTTACCCTGACAATCACCCGGTCTCCGGCAAATGATGTTGCGCCCGCCGCCGAATTTAAGCCGCGGCCTGAACCAGTTACCGGCAATTACGCAATCTATATTGATAAGAAAACTATGGGCGGCGGCGATGAAAAACTGGGCCGGATTCTAATGAAAGCGTTTTTGCAGACCCTGCCGGAATTAACCAACCTGCCCCGTAACATCATCTTCCTCAATCAAGGCGTTTTTTTAACTGCCAGCAACTCACCCGAACTTGGGACCATTAAAGCGCTGGCCGCGGCCGGGACTACAATTTTAGTCTGCGGCACCTGTCTTGATTTTTACAACCTTAAAGATAATCTCGGAGTCGGCCGGGTTTCCAATATGTTTGAAATTGCTTCGATTTTGACCGGTCCGGATAAGGTTATCAGGATATGATTTACCTCGATAATGCCGCGACCTCGTTCCCCAAACCGAAAGCGGTGGCGGCGGCGATGCTGGACTACCTTGAAAATATCGGGGCCAGCCCGGGGCGCTCCGGTCACAGACCGGCCGCTAAAGCCGGACGGCTTCTTTTCCAAACCCGTAAAGCCGTGGCCGAACTTTTCAATCTGGACGATCCCGGACGGATTATTTTCACGGAAAATGCCACCGCCGCCCTTAATCTGGCCCTTTTCGGCCTTATCCGGAGCGGCGATCGCATTTTAACCACAGGCATGGAGCATAATTCAGTAATGCGGCCGCTGCGTCACCTGGAGAAGTTGCGGCGGATTAAAATCGATATCCTGCCGGGCACCGCCACAAGTCATTACGATCTGGAAACTATGGCCGAGTGGTGCGCGACAAGGAGATATCGCCTGGCGGTTATCAATCACGCCTCAAATATTACCGGCACTCTGGCGCCATTGCCGAGAATGCTGCCGATTCTAAGGCAATATGATATTCTTACGGTTATCGACGGCGCCCAAAGCGCCGGCAGTTGCCCTGTAGATCTGCAAGTTCTGGCTCCCGATATTTTTTGCTTCACCGGCCACAAAAGCCTTTTCGGCCCGCCCGGCACCGGGGGCCTCTATATCAAACCGGGCATCGAACCCCGGCCATTATGCTACGGCGGCACCGGCAGCCGGTCGGAAACTGAATTCCAACCCGATTTCCTGCCGGACTGTTATGAAAGCGGCACCCCGAATAGCGTCGGTTTAGCCGGTCTTAAAGCGGGACTGGAGTTTATCAAGGAAACAGGCCGCGCAAATATTTTCGCCCACGAACAAAAACTTGGCGCATTCCTGCGGCAGCATTTAAACAAAATCCCCGGCCTGACCCTGTTTGCCCCCCGCAGCGAAGATGAAGGTCTGGCGGTAACCTCTTTTACAATTAAAAGTCTGGATTGCGCGGAAATCGGCTATCGGCTGGATCGGGATTTTGGAATTATGACCCGGGTCGGCCTCCACTGCGCCCCCCGGGCGCACCAAAATATAGATACTTTTCCGACCGGAACCGTCCGCCTGGCTCCAGGTTTTTTTAATACTGAAACCGAGATGGAAAAAGTAGTCGCGGCAATCAGCAAAATTGCCGCGGAACAAGATAAATAAATGAGTAAATGAGTAAATGAGTAAATGAGTAAAAATGAACCGGTGCCGACAAAACTCTACCTTGTATTTCACTCAATCCACAATGTCATGCTGGCCGAAGAAATCCTGCTCCAAGCCGGAATCCCGAATAAAATGGTCCCGGTCCCGCGGGAAATAAGCTCCGATTGCGGTATGAGCTTAACCTGTGCCGCCGCCGACTTTGCCGACATCAAAACCTGCCTGAAAAAAGCCAAGTTCACAACTCCGTTCAAAATCTACAATTTTGTCGATGACCGGAACGAAAGGGGATTCAAATCAAGAGCTTCCGCTTATGACGATTGACGGAGCAGACCCTCATTCAGATTTTTCCGGCCTTAAATTCAACCACGTTATCGGCAACTCTTTTGACCTGATTCAAATCGTGCGAAACCATTATCAGAGAGCAGCGATCCTTAAGATTTAAAATCAGATTGTTACTATTCAGCCAAATTTTACCCCCCCACCTTCTGGAGGGGGCGGGGGTGGTTTTTCGTAAGCGGTTGCGGAAACGATTTCGTTGTTTTTCGGAAGCGAGCGGGAGCCCATTAGTACCTTACAGGTTATTTTCTGCACAAAAAAACATGATTTAATAATCAGAAAATGTTCTGATAAGAGTACTTATTTGCGGGCCGGTAACTTTCTTCTGGGTTGCGGGATTTGTTCCCGCATTAGCATTGCAACTGTTTGAGCGTAAGCGAGTTTTGCAAGGCGGGCGCAGCGAGCTTAAAGGAAAAACAGAAATCTTAACGCCTGGCGGAGAAAAACCGCGCCCGACCCCGGATTCGGCTGAATAGTTACATTCGTTCTTAAAATTACACTTTTGCACTGTCTTTGCACTGTCGCTCAAGTGGTTTTGGGCGGGCATCCATAAACTTGTTAATAACTTTCCATATTTAGCGTTTAATCACCCAATTTTCATAAGAACTTTTCCGACAAAAACCACGGAAATATTTTTGCCCTGCAATAATAATCTAATAATATCAAGAGCTTATACACGCCATGCGCCATAAGTATCAAGAATCTATAAAGATTTCCTAATTATCAACACCTCCTGTTGATTACCTGTTGATAAACTCCTTGAAAACTCGAAAAAGTTAATAATAAAAAGGCCCTGGCAATACCTGATTGGGACTCCGGAGAATTTATGTTCTACAAATCACAAACCCGCAAATTTGATCCGACTATAAAAGTTAAATTACAGGCGTTTTTCTTTATCACAACCTGCATTATTGCCCTCATTTCTCTAGCGCCCGCGGTCTGCCGGGCCCAAACCGCCGACTACGGTTTTCTGCAGGAGATCAACCGGCATAATTATCCTTTTGCCCATACGGTTTTGGCCCGGGAAATTGAACATATTGAATTTCATGCCGACGGTTCCCGGGAAAGTCAGGACGATGTCTACCTCACAATACTTGATGATGAGGGTAAACAGAATCATAAGGTTTTGAGTTTCAGCGTCGACAAAGCCTACAGCCAACTGAAAATCGAGCTTTGTGAACTTGTCCGGGCGGGTAAGTCGAATAAAATTGATGTTGCCGCGCAAAGCCATGAAGAAGCGGCCGCCGATAACAGCCGCAGCAATATTTACAATCCCCTGCAGAAAGTTATCAAGCTGTTTATCCCCGGCCTTAAGCTTGGTGACACTATCCACTACCGCCTTAAAAGCCGCCAATTCAAGCCGAAAATCGAGCGGCAGATCTATGGCTCGATTCTCGGGCAATACGATATCCCGATCCGCTCCTATATTTTCACCCTGACCACGCCGA
Source organism: Pseudomonadota bacterium (assembly GCA_015486505.1). GTDB lineage: Bacteria > Desulfobacterota > Anaeroferrophillalia > Anaeroferrophillales > Tharpellaceae > Tharpella. Next base: position 6,078 of record WFRP01000269.1, read on the forward strand.
TAAGTTGCAGACTCAACTGGCTGATTAAAGATGAAATCAAAGGAAAAGTCACTTATCGCAAAACCCGGCTCCCCGGTACCACCGCAAAAACGATAAGAACCTGGCATTTCCGAAACGTCCCGCAAATTGTGCCGGAGCCGGATATGCCTTCATTCCGGCGGGTGGCGATGCGGTTGCTCTACTCAACCCTGCCGGACTGGCAGGCGATTTCGTCCTGGTACGACAAACTCGTCGCCAAAAAACTTGCTCCGGGGCCGCAACTGAAAGAAACTGTAGATAAACTTGTTACCGGCAAATCCGGCCGCCGGCAAAAAATGGCCGCACTTTTTTACTATGTCGCCCGGGAGATCCGCTATCTCGGGGTCAACGGCGAGACGGAGCGCCCGGGATTTGAACCGCACGATGTCAACCTGACCTTAAGCCGCCGGCACGGGGTTTGCCGCGACAAGGCCGCCCTGCTGGTCTCGATGCTGCAATACGCGGGTTTTAACGCTAAAGCCACCCTGATGCGGGTGGGCGATAAGCTCGATTATGAAATTCCCTTGCCCTATTTCAACCACGCAATCGTCGCGGTGCTAGACGACCATAATAGCGTAACCGACTTTCTCGACCCGACTTCGGAAACCAGCCGCCAGTTTCTGCCCGATTATGAACGCGAATGTTCATATCTGGTCGCCGACCGGCAGCATAGCGATCTCGGCCTAACCCCGCCGGTTTCTCCGGCCAAAAACAGTTTCAAACTTGATGTGACTGAAAAAATCACCGCCGCCGGTATCCTGAGCGGCAGAATCAAGGTTGACTGCAGCGGATTTAACGACACCCTGATGCGCTCAATTATGATGAATATGAGCAAAAAAGAGCAGCGGAATTTTCTCGAAAGATTTTTTTTAACCCAGTACAGCACGCTTGAGCTCAGCAATATCAAATGGTCCGCTCCCGGCGACCGCCGGCAAAATTTTAATTTTTCCGGTGATTTTTCCGTCAACGCTCTGAATGAGCCCAAAGAAAAGACCGGCGGCAAATACCTGCAGCCGCTCCTGTTTATCGCCAACCCCAGCCTGCTTGAACGCTGGATCATAAATCAGGCTGATATGACCAGGCGCCGCTACCCCATCAAACTCGGCTATACCTTCAGCACGATTGCCGAAGAGCGCTTGACTTTCGTCCAGCCGCCGCGGAAAATCTGTCTGCCCCAAGCCCGGCGCCGGGAAAATAAGGTTTTCACAACCACACTTTTCTGCACCCGGCCCACGCCGGACAAGTTAGTTATAAAACGTCGCTTTGCCCTGAAAAAAACCGAGGTCAGCGCTGAAAATTATCACCTGTTAACCGGTCTGCAAAACTACAAACGCAACCTGGCTCTGACCCCAATAATAATCGACTACAATAAATAATCAGGATCAAACTATGCCCACAATAAAAAAACCATTTATCAGCAGCGGATTTTCAATAATTCTGGTTCTCTTTTTCTTGAGTTGTACCGGAGTCGGCCCGGCCGCCGGGTCTTCGGTGGAAAATTTTCTTGCCGGGGCTGATGCCTTGAATCTCAAGATCAGTAAACATTACATCGTTAATGCCGACGGCTCCTACAAACTTAAGCTCTATGTCAAGCGCCGGATTCTCACCTACAAAGGTAAGAAAGAGTATGCCGATTTCAAGTTTAATTACAACCGGAGCTACCAGCAGGTAAAATTGCTTAAAGCCCGGACCAGCACCGGCAAAGGGGAGGTTATAACGGTAAAGCCTGAAGAAATTCATGATATTCCGGCGCCCTGGAATAGTGAAGTATCGCTTTATTCCAAAGCGCGGCAGCTGGTTGTCAGTCTGCCGGCGGTTGAGCCTGGCAGTGAAATTGAGATCGAAATTGAACTGCAGAGCAAGAATGGTTTCTGGTGCAGCGAAAATTTCCGCCTGAACGATCCGATTGCAGAAAAAACCGTAATCATTGATACCCCTAAGACATTTAAGCTCAACTGCAGGCCCCCGCGCAATCTGCAGATTGCGCGGGGGCAACAAGAGATAAGCCCGGAAATAACCCGTTATCAATGGCAGGGGAAAAACATTCCGGCCTTAACCCCGGAAAGAGGAGCCGCGCCTTTACTTGAGCAGGGCTTCTGCCTGTTGGCCTCAAGTTTCGCTAACTGGAATCAGGTAGCCGCTCTCTTTAATAAATCCTTCATTGCGGCGCAAAATTCTCAAAATGGTAAAATTAATGATATCCAACTTGATAATCCCCGGCCAGACGACATTCCAGTAAGCCACCAGTTATATCGGCAAATCCGTAAACTGACAACTTACGAAATCTCATTTCAGGAAACCGACTGGCAGATTCAGGCGCCGGCGGAGACCCGGCATTTAGGTTACGGCACGGATTGTGACCTGGCGCTTTTGCTGGCCACGCAACTGCGACAGCGGCAGCAGCCGGCCCGGATTATTATGGTCTGCTCGCAAGACCATTTTTTGAAAAAATTTGCCGACTTCCCCTACCCCGGCTGGTGGGATACGGCTCTGGTAAAAAGCCAAACTGATTTTTTTCTCTTTTCCAGCGCCAAAAACGCTCCCGGAATTACCGGTTATGACGGCCGGGTCGGACTTGATCTTGAAAACGGAAAAATTATTACGGTTAAAGACCGGACGAAAAATCGAGTTGTAACGAAATTTATTTATGATTACAGAAACTTTCCCCGTTGTCAGGGGGAATGTACACTCAACCTGTACGGCGACAGTGCCACGGATTGGCGGGCCGGGTGGCGTGATCTTTCGCAACCTGAAATCAGGATTGCCGCCAGTCAATTTCTTCATCAGATTGATGCCGAGGCCGACTTTGTCGGCAAACTTGCCATCAGCGGGCTTAAAGATGACCGGAACGATCTTATCTTAAAATGTAAATTCAGCCTGAAAAACGGCGGCGCCACGCTCACCGCGAATAATACCGGAACCCCCCAATATCTGCTGCCGATACCGGCTCCGGATCTTCCTTTTCCGCTGAATTCACTCCGCCGGGAGCGCATTCTGCCCCTGATTATTGCCGAGAACCTTATAGTTAACGACCAGGCAACGTTCCGGATTCCCGATGCTGCCGAATTTGTCACCTATCCCCGGACCGCCGCCGGAAAAATTCCGGGATTTTCCTGGCGGATCACCTGTAATGTCGACCCCGAAAATAAGCGCCGGCTCATCTATAAACGTGTGCTCACTTTTAATCGAAAAATCATTCCGGCACAAACCCCGGACTATCAAAAATTACTCACCACAACCCGTCTCCTTAACCGTCCCGCTGCGTTACGGATAATTTTTTCAGCAGTTCGGCCTTCGATTAAACGATAACAAAACCAGTCTTTTAACTTGACAAATTCAAACCGCCTCAATTATTGTCGAATAATTCATACATTAATGTATCTATAATTGTATCAGGGATTATATCAAGGATTATATCAAGGACTGATTATGAAAATCGGCGAAAAGATGATCGGCCTGGCCGTGCGGCGGCCCAAAACAATTACTATTACAATGGTCATTGTGACCCTTATCCTGGCCTCTTTGATCTGTCTGGTTAAAGTTGATACCGACCCGGAAAATATGCTCAGCCCGACTGAAGCGGTGCGCATTTTCCACAATCAGGTCAAAAAAGATTTCGATCTCTATGATGTCGTGGTTTTAGGCATTGTCAACGAGACCGACCCGGACGGGGTTTTTAATCCGAAAACTTTAGGTAAAATTTCTCAATTAACCGATTTTATCCGCACTCTGACCTGGCCCGACCCCAAAAATCCGCAGAAAACCATCGGCGTGATTAAACGCAACCTGATCGCCCCGGCTAATGTCGACAGTATTGAGCAGGACGGTCCCGGCCGGATTAAATTCTCCTGGCTTATGCAAAAGCCCCCGGAAACCCGGGCTGAAGCCCTGAAAATTCGGGATCTGACCCTCAGCAACCCGCTCTTGAACGACACCCTGGTTTCCCGTGACGGGCGCGCCCTGGCCCTCTACATTCCCCTCTCCAGCAAGGATCTGGCATACAAAATAAAACGCAAACTCGAAGAGAAAATTGCCGGTTTTTCCGGCCCCGAACGATACTACATTACCGGCCTGCCGGTCGCCGAGGATACCTTCGGGGTTGAAATGTTTATCCAGATGGCGATTTCGGCACCGGTGGCCATGCTCCTGATTTTCCTGTTAATGCTCTATTTTTTCCGCCAGCCCAAACTGATCGCCGCCCCGATGATTATCGCTATGGTTTCGGTTTTATGTACTATGGGCCTTCTCATCGGCACCGGCAACACCCTGCATATTATGAGTTCGATGATTCCGATCTTTCTGATGCCGGTGGCGGTCGTCGACAGTATTCATATCCTTTCCGAGTTTTTTGATCGCTACCAGCAAACCAGAAACCGGGAAGTGACAATCAAGCATGTAATGAGTAAACTTTTCGCGCCGATGCTCTATACATCTCTAACCTCGGCCGCCGGTTTTTTCTCCCTGGCCCTGACGCCGATTCCCCCGGTTCAGGTTTTCGGTATCTATGTCGGTTTCGGAATTTGTCTGGCCTGGGTACTGACCATGCTTTTCGTACCGGCCTATGTCATGCTGCTTAGAGAGTCAAGCCTTGAAAATTTCGGGGCCGGCGGCAATAAAAAAGAATCGCATAAACCCGGATTCACGGACCGGCTGCTGGACCATATGAGCCGATTTACTTATGATCGGGCTAAATTGATCCTGGTTTTAAGCCTGCTCATAATGGTTGTTTCCGGCTACGGCATAACCCTGATTAAAATTAACGATAATCCGGTCAAATGGTTCACCAAAAGTCATCCGATCCGGGTGGCCGACCGGGTCCTCAATAAACATTTCGGCGGCACCTACGAAGCCTATCTGGTGATTGATCCGGCGCAATCTCAGAAAAAAACGCCCGCGGCCGCGCAGCTGCGGCAGCTCAAACAAAAAATCACCGGCAAATTAAGTGACAGAGCCGTTGATCAACAGGTTTTACGGGTTTTCGATCAGGTTATAAGCAAACTTTCAGCCGACTCAACGCCGCCGCAGGAAATCTTGAAAAAGCTCGCGCAACAGCTTCGGGAGATCCAGGATCAGACCGAAGATGATAACCTTTATGATGCCTGGTCACCGGTACTGGAAGTGGTTGAAGATGAACTCCAGGCCCGGGATATTTTCAAAAACCCCGCGGTTCTGCGCTATATGGACGGGCTCCAGCAGGAAATGAGCAAACATCCGATGGTCGGAAAAAGCAATTCGATTATCCAGGTGGTCAAGAAGGTGCATCAGGAATTACTTGCCGGAAAGCCACAGGAGTTTAAAATCCCTGACAGTCCGGCGGCCGTGGCGCAATGTCTGATCTCCTTTCAAAACAGCCACAAACCCGATGATCTCTGGCATCTGGTCACCCCGAATTACCGGCGCGCCAATATCTGGGTGCAACTTCATTCCGGGGATAATCAGGATATGGAAGAGGTTATTAAAATCGTAAACCGCTATGTAGCCGCCAACCCGCCGCCGCTGCCGCTACAATTTCGCTGGGCCGGTTTGACCTATATCAATGTTGTCTGGCAGGATAAAATGGTCGCCGGTATGCTGCGCTCACTGCTGGGCAGTTTTGTCATCGTTTTAATAATGATGGTTATTCTTTTCCGCTCGCCGGTATGGGGGCTTCTGGCAATGATTCCTCTAACCCTTACCATTACTATGATCTACGGCATAATCGGCCTGATCGGCAAGGATTACGATATGCCGGTCGCCGTGCTTTCATCCCTGACTTTAGGGCTGGCGGTTGACTTTGCCATCCATTTCCTGGAAAGATCACGCATGACCTACAAGGAATGCGGCAACTGGCAACAGGCAATCGGCATTATGTTTGCCGAACCGGCTCGGGCCATTACCCGCAACATTATTGTTATTGCCGTAGGTTTTACCCCTTTAGTTCTGGCGCCGCTGATGCCCTATAAAACCGTCGGGATTTTCCTGGCCAGCATTATGCTGATATCCGGCCTGGCAACCATCATTATCCTGCCGGCGCTGTTAGCTTTAGGGCAAAATTTTTTGTTTCGCAAGCTGAAATGCAATTTGCAATAACGATAAATATGGAGGTCTATCACATGCAAAGAAAATTGACTTTAATCATCATAGCATCTTTAATTTTACTAATTCCCGGGTTATCATGCGCTGAAAACGCCGCTGCTGAAAAACCGCTTTCCGTCGCGGAGATTGTCAAGCGGGCCAATCTTGCGGCTTATTATGCTGGTGATGACGGCCGGGCCACCGTCAAAATGACGATTACTGATTCCCAGAATAGAATCAGGGAACGGAAATTCAACATTCTCAGGCTCGATCTGGAAGATGGCGGCCGGCAGATGTTTTATGTTTATTTCAAGGAGCCCAATGATGTTAAGGGAATGGTTTTTATGGTCCATAAACATATCGACCGGGAAGATGACCGCTGGCTCTACCTGCCGGCTCTGGATCTTGTAAAACGCATCGCCGCATCCGACAAAAGAACCAGCTTTGTCGGCTCGGATTTTTTCTACGAAGATGTCTCGGGCCGGGGCCTGAACGAAGATGAGCACAAACTGATTGCAACCACCGATAAATTTTATATCGTCGAAAATTTTCCTAAAGACCCGGACAGCGTTGAATTTTCCAGTTACAAAGTCTGGATCGACCGGCAGAATTTCCTGCCCGTAAAAGCTGAATACAAAGACAAGGAAGGTACTCTCTACCGCCGGGTTGAAGCGCTTGAGATCAAGGATATTGCCGGTTTTCCAACCGTTACTAAATCACGGGTCGAAAACCTGGCCGGCGGCAGTGCGACCGTAAGTGAATTCAGCCGCATCAAATATAATATCGGTCTTAAAGAAAAAATCTTCAGCGAACGTTACCTGCGGCGTCCGCCCCGGTCGGCCCGCAGATAATTATTATATATTATGTAACTATTCAGCCGAATCCGGGGTCGGGCGCGGTTTTTCTCCGCTCGGCGTTAAGATTTCTGTTTTTCCTTTAAGCTCGCTGCGCCCGCCTTGCAAAACTCGCTTACGCTCAAACGGTTGCAATGCTAATGCGGGAAAAATCCCCGCAACCCAATTGGGCCTTTCTGGCCCGCACCCAAGGGCACTTCCGATGGGCGCACCCCAAGGGCACTTCCGTTGGGCGCAAATAAGTACTCTTATCAGAACATTTTCTGATTATTAAATCTTGTTTTTTGGTGCAGAAAATAACCTGTAAGGTACTAATGCGGGAAAAATCCCCGCAACCCAAAAGAAAGTTACCGGCCCGCAAATAAGTACTCTTATCAGAACATTTTCTTGTTTTTACAGTTGAAAAAAGCTGTCGAAAAAAACAAGAAAATAACC
>WFRP01000270.1 GCA_015486505.1 Pseudomonadota bacterium
CCACAATCACCAGATCAGGTTTTTCTTCAAGACAGACCTTCTCAAAAGCAACCATAACCTTAGCCGTCTGCTCGGCATGACTCCCCGATCCCGCTTCAAGGTAATGATCCGGCTCCGGCAACTCCAGATCATCAAAAAAAGTTTGTGACATCGCATAATCATAATGTTGGCCCGTATGCACAATTAAACATTCAACATTCTCATACGCCAACGCCGCCCGATAAACCGGCGCAATCTTCATAAAATTAGGCCGGGCTCCAGCCACCAATAATGCTTTCAAAACAGACTCCTCTTAAAGATATCTACTTCTGACTGTTAGCGGCGGCGTGAAAATGTATGAAAATCGCCGGTTTGAAAATGTTGGGGTAAAAATGGGTTGAATGCCCGGTCGCGGGCTGTTTTGCGGCGACCGGGGTTACTGTCAATTTAAGGTTTCAATTCGATCTTTCATGCGGTAGCTGTCACCTTCGATAAGAATAGTTTCGGAGTGATGCAGCAGGCGATCGAGCAGTGCCGATGTCAGGGTAGAATCGTTGTTGAAGATTTCCGGCCAATGTTTGAAAGCTCGATTTGAGGTGACAATAATTGAGCCTCTTTCGTAGCGGTGGCTGATGACTTGAAAAAGTAGATCAGCTCCGGTTTTATCGATGGGCAGGTATCCTAGTTCATCGAGGACTAAAAGTTCGGGACGCAGATATTTTTTGAGCTCATTTTTAAGGTTACCGACGGATTGGGCCGCCGACATGGCGTTGATGACGTCGATGGCGGTTGTAAAGAGCACCGAATGTCCTTTGAGGCAGGCCTGGTATCCAATTGCTGTGGCCAGATGAGATTTGCCGAGACCGACACCACCGATAAAAACAACATTCTCTTTGTTGTTGATAAATTTCAGATGGAAAAGATGCTGGATGGTTGGACGATTAATAGTTTTGGGCCAGCTCCAGCGAAATTGTTCAAGGGTTTTAATGACGGGAAAACGGGCCATGGTTATGCGTCGCTGGATAGAGCGATCCCATCGGGATGCCGCTTCTCCGGCAATCAGATTGCTGAGATAATCGATATGTGACCACTTTTTTGGCTCGCCTGCTGAGCTGTTTTCTCGTATTGTTCACGCATGTAATGAAGTTTCAGATATTCCAGCTGCTGTTCAAGGCTAAGAGTGTTCTTTGACATATTTTTCTCCTTTATAATTTGTAGAGTTCGAGGTTTGGTTCTGCAACCTCAAGTTCGAGAAGATCCTCTTTTCTGCTCAAGTGCAAAGCGGCGGGTTCCTTTTTTACCTTTGCCCGCTGTTCCAGTATATTCGCGATATATTCGCAGGAAAAGGCTGCAAAAGTGAAAGCATCATCTATAGCCCGGCTGACGGCTTCCGGGCCGTAGATCTCGCTCAAGGCAACAATCTTGCGGATATGGGCAAAAGGGTTCATACGGCGATCTTCCAGCTTCTGATAATAAGCCTGAGCTTTGGTTGAAAGCGAGAGAAAACGCTTAAGAATTTGTTGATTGTGGGCTTTTCGGCGTTGGGCCAGTAATTCTTTGGGATGATCCGGATCCTCAAAATCCTGGTATCGGTCATAACTACGCCGATGGCGGGCCACAAGTTTATTCTTTTCGTAAATGCAAAGTCTGTCGGGATAGATTTTGACCGCCAATTTGCAGTTGGCATATTCGGCCGGCACCGAATAACGATTGCTGTCCAATGCGATACGAAACTGGCTTGAAGCCCGCATCTGAGTAATGGTGGCGCAATCATACTCTTGTGACGGTAATGGATTGAGACGTTCTTCGCCAAAAAGATCCGCTGGTTTCTTTCGGGTTTCTCCGTGAATGCGTTGATTGGCAATGCTGCTTAACCATTCCCGGCCGGCTCGCTGCAAGGCTTCCAGTGCGGGCATGGTTAAGCCGGCAAGAAAGTTTTTCTTGATATAGCCGACCCCGCTTTCGACCCGGCCTTTTTCGTTTCCTTTAGCGACCCCGCAAGGCGCAATGGTGAAGCCGTAGTGGTCGGCAAAATCAAGATAACGCTGATTAAAGACCGGGGCTTGGCCCACAGCTCTTTTGATAACCGCCGACTTGAGGTTATCGATCATGATTTTTTTCGGAACACCGCCGAAAAATTGCAGCGCATTCTGATGACAGGAAAGCCAATGCTCCATAGTCTGCGAAACCGTAAATTCCAGATACATCATTCGGCTGTAACACATAACCATAACAAAAAAACTTAAACGTCGTCTGGTCTCGCCAACGGCGATAGAGCCAAAAGAACCCCAGTCGACCTGAGCGCACTCTCCGGGAGCAAACGCAAGTTTCAGAAAGGCGGGCGATTTTCGGGGTCGTATCCGGGAGACGTAATCTTTGACAATCGTGTAGCCGCCGGTAAAACCCTCTTCCTGAATTCGTTGAAAAACCTGCCTGGCGGAATAGGGATGGGTTTCCAGCATCATTACAACAGTCGATTTGAAAGGATCCAGCTTGCTGGGTCTTGAAGAGCTCTTTCGCGGCTGAAACTGCTTTTTTTCAAGCCATTTTTCGACGGTTCTTAAATCCAGAGCAAGGGCCTTGGCAATCTGGCTTTTGTTTAAGCCGTCACGGTCTCGGTAATGTCTGATTTTACAGAATATTTCATAACTTATCATGTTGTCCTCCAGTCAGTTGCTTAAGGATTTGACCGACAGACAAAGGCTCTTCCATTTGCGGCCTGACAGGTTGCAACGGCTCCAGGGAGAGCACTTGATAAAGTGGTTTCCGATAGGCAACCAGATTCGCCCTGATGAGTTCATTACGTGATTGCTGTAAAACAATTAAATCCATTGCCAGTCGAGTACTGATTGAGCGATCAGAATAATAACTTAAACCCTGCTGATCGGATACGGTAATCAGGAACAGATAGAGAGCTAAAGCCTGATGGCTGCACTGTTCAATAATGTGATCACGAACCAGACGGTGATCGACCCAGTTGAATTGTTTCGGAACCCGGCGGACTTTCTCCGGACAGATGAGATATTTTTGTGTCATAGCTGCCTCCCTGGTTAGAATTGGAAGAATTAAGAACATCTTTCCCCAGTTTTAACATGCCAGCTAAGCCGGCGGCTATGTCCTCTTGTAACGCAGAACCGGTTAAATGAGCTATTAAGCCAATTAAAACAACAGGTTGCGCCATTAAGAAATCTTGTAACGCAGGTGTCGCCGAATTAGCCTTAAGAACTTGTTTTTCTTCATCTTTTTCGATTAAGAGTTCTTGTAACGTTTCAGAGTTTTCCCGTAAAGAGGACTTATTTTGTCTTCTTTTGCTGTAGCCAGGATGCTTTTTGCGCCATTGCCGGACCCTGAAAACATTCTGCTCCCCTCGAAAATAGTCAGGGTTTTTCTGCATCCATTTTCGTTGACTTTCAGCCCTGCTGGCCTTGCGGCATTCAGGCTTGGAACAATACTTTTGCTTTTTGTAATTTCGGGGATCTGGACGATACAAACTGCCGCAATGACGACATTTTTTCTCTCTCGATAGTTTCATGCAACTGGTCACCTCCAAGATGACCTATAAAACTACGAGACCAGATTTTTATGAAGAGAAGAATACGG
>WFRP01000271.1 GCA_015486505.1 Pseudomonadota bacterium
AACCCGGCCGCCGGGGTTACGAGAACCACGACCGCGAGTTCATCATGTTCGGCCTGGGAAAGCAGATCGGCGGCAATAAAAGCCGGATTAGCACTCTCATCGGCCACCACCATAATTTCACTGGGTCCGGCGACCATATCGATGCCGACCCGGCCGAAAACCCGGCGTTTGGCAAGGGCAACATAGATATTGCCGGGCCCGACAATTTTATCGACCGGCGGTACGGAAGCGGTGCCGTAAGCTAAAGCGGCCACCGCCTGAGCCCCGCCGATGCGGAAAATCCGATCAACCCCGCAGAGCCGGGCGGCCGCGAGTACCGCCGGATTGTAACCCTGAGCCGCCGGCGAGACCATAATGATTTCATCAACCCCGGCGACCCGGGCGGGCAGGGCGTTCATCAAAACCGAAGAGGGATATGAAGCCTTGCCGCCGGGAACATAAATCCCGGCCCGTTTTAACGGGGTGATCTTCTGGCCCAGCAGAACCCCGGCTTCGTGATCATCAAACCAGGATTGTCTGAGCTGACGCTGGTGAAAGGAGCGGATACGCTCCACCGCGAGTTTTAGATCGGAAAGCTGGGACGAACTTAAAGCCTTAACGGCATCATCAATTTCGGCTGCCGTAACCTCGATTCCGGTTTTGTTTAGATCAAGGCCGTCAAATTTTCGGGTGTAGTCAAAAAGGGCGGCATCGCCGTTTTCGCGGATGTTTTCAATGATTTCCGCGACAACCCTATCGGCGCTCATATCAAGATCGAGGTTGCGGGCGCAGAGTTTGGCAAATTGCGCGGCAAAATTACTGTCTGAGGTCGTGTAGGTTTTGATGTTCATGTTATTCCCATTTTCAACGGCTATTCCGTTATCCGTTTAATATCGGCGCCGAGTTTTTTTAATTTATTTTCAAAGCCGGAGTAGCCGCGGTCGAGGTGGTAGACCCTTGACATTACGGTTTCGCCTTCAGCGGCGAGGCCGGCAAGGATCAGTCCGGCGCTGGCCCGCAGATCGGAAGCCATAACCGGGGCGCCGGAGAGTTTTTCGACCCCGCGGACGATGGCGGTGCGGCCGTCGACTTCGATATCGGCGCCCATGCGCTGAAGCTCAAAAACATGCATAAACCGATTTTCAAAGATGGTTTCGCTGATGACGCTGGTGCCTTTTATAAGGGTTAAAAGCGTCATTATCTGAGCCTGCATATCGGTGGGGAAACCGGGGTAGGGCATCGTTTTGACATCGAGAGCCTGTAAATCCGAAGTCTGCCGCCGGATACGCACCGGAATTCCATTAAGCGGCTTATCTTCGGAAAATTCCGCCAGCGGCTCAATCTCAAGGCCGATATCCTGAAGTTTGGAGACGACCCCGCCTAAGGCGGCCAGCGGCGCGTTTTTTATGACAATATCACCGTCACTGATCCCGGCGGCGACCATAAAGGTTCCGGCTTCAATGCGATCCGGCATAACCTGATAATCACAGCCGTTAAGTTTGTCGACGCCGGTGATTATAATCGTATGGCTGCCCTCTCCTTCAATCTGAGCTCCCATTTTCCGCAGGAACACCGCCAGATCGATAATTTCCGGCTCCCGCGCGGCGTTGCGGAGATGGGTTGTGCCTTCCGCTAAAACCGCCGCCATCATCAGATTTTCGGTGCCGGTTACCGTGGTCAGATCAAAACTGATATCCGCCCCTTTAAGGCGGCCGGCTCTGCCGATGATATAACCGTGTTCAACCTCGATTTTAGCCCCCATCTGCTCCAGGCCTTTGATATGCAGATTGATGGGCCGGGCACCGATAGCGCAGCCGCCGGGCAAAGAGACCCGGGCCTTGCCGAAACGGGCCAGCAGCGGGCCTAAAACCAGAATTGAGGCGCGCATGGTTTTTACCAGTTCATACGGGGCCTGACAATCGGTAACCTCAGCGCTGCTGATTTCAAGCCGGCCGGGCGCGCGGGTGATTGCCGCGCCCATTCCGGCGAGCAGGCGGATAATCGTATTGATATCGCGGAGATCGGGGATGTTCTCAAGCCGGCTCACGCCGCTTTCAGCCAGCAAAGTCGCGGCAATCAGCGGCAGCGCCGAATTTTTAGCCCCGCCGACCGTAACCTCACCGGATAATTTCCGGCCCCCTTTGACAACAATACTTTCCACTTGATTACCTTAAAAACCGACCGATTACTACCCGTTCACAGCGGGCGAGATCATATTTTGTAGAGATAGCACTATAACCGTTACTTGCCAAGATTTTTTTGACGGCAGCCGCCTGGCCGTCACCGACTTCAAAGATAAGAGCGCCGTTGGGGTTGAGAAAAGTTCTCGCCTGAGCGCTGATCTGCCGGTAAAAATAGAGCCCGTCGGGGCCGCCGTGCAAAGCGGCAGCGGGCTCACAGCGGACTTCCGGTGGCAGGGTTTGCATATCGTCGGAAGTGATGTAGGGCGGATTGGAGACGATCAGGTCAAACTTGTCGGTTTCGGGATTTAAGGCCTGAAAAAGATCCGAAGTGTGCCAGGTAACGGTGTCAATCTGTAAATTGCGGGCATTTTCCCGGGCGATTTTCAAAGCCTGCGGCCGGACATCAAGGCCCATCCCGGAAAAATCGGTCAATTCAGCTAAACTGTGCGCCAGCGCGAGGATAATATTGCCGCAGCCGGTGCCGATATCGAGAACCGGGCCCCCGGTGGGCAAATTTTTTTTTATAAACTCGAGGGCGGCTTCGACCAGATGCTCGGTTTCGGGACGCGGTACTAAAACGGCGTCATTGACAATAAATTCGAGGGACCAGAACTCTTTCCGGCCAAGCAGATAAGCTACCGGCACGCCTTGCCGGCGGCCTAAGATCAATTCTTTGAAATTTTGCAGCTCGGTCTGGGCCAGGGGTTTGTCAAAGCGCAGGTAGAGATCCAGACGCCGGCAGTCAAGAACCTTGGCGAGCAGGAGTTCGGCGTCAAGCCGGGGGGAAGTTGAGTTGTGTTTTTCCAGATACGGCGCGGCCCAGTTGAGCAGGCTCAGCACCGTCCAGGTTTCGCTCATGGGGTCGCGCCTTTCATAGCCTCGGCCTGAAAGTGAGAGGTTAAGGCGGTAATCAGATCGTCGATTTCGCCGCCGATTATCTGGTCGAGTTTGTGCAGGGTCAGACCGATGCGATGGTCAGTGACCCGCCCTTGCGGGAAATTGTAGGTGCGGATGCGCTCGGAGCGATCGCCGCTGCCGACCTGTTCCCGCCTTTCCGAGCTGATTTTGTCATGCTGCTCGCGCATTTTCAGATCAAGCAGGCGCGAAGCTAAAACCTTCAGGCCGCGCTCTTTGTTTTTGAGCTGCGAGCGTTCATCCTGGCTCGAAACGACGAGGCCGGTGGGGATATGGGTAATGCGGACCGCGGAATCGGTGGTATTGACACTCTGGCCGCCGGGGCCGGAGGCGCGGTAGATATCGATGCGTAAATCCTGGGGGTTGATCTCGGCATCAACGGCATCGGCTTCCGGCAAAACCGCGACCGTAACCGCCGAAGTGTGGATGCGGCCCTGAGACTCGGTGGTCGGGACCCGTTGGACGCGATGGACGCCGCTCTCATATTTTAAGCGGCTGTAAACCCGTTTGCCCTTGATCAGGACAATAATCTCTTTTAAGCCGCCAACCCCGGTTTCACTGCGCCCCAGCTCTTCCATCCGCCAATGCTGACGCTCGGCATAGCGGCCGTACATGCGGAAAAGATCAGCGGCGAACAGGGCCGCTTCATCGCCGCCGGTACCCGCCCGGATTTCCAGGATAACGTTTTTTTCGTCATTCGGATCTTTCGGCAGCAGCAGAATATGAATCTCTTCTTCGAGTTTCTTTAAGCGTTTTTCGAGGCCGGGCAGTTCTTCGTTGGCGAGTTCTTTGAGTTCCTCGTCATCGCCTTCTAAAAGTTCGCGATGTTCCTCGATTTCAGCCGCAATTTCGCGATAGACGCGAAAAGCGTCGACCACCGGGCGCAGATCAGATAATTCTTTGGTGATTTTCTGATAGTGCTTGCGGTCGGCGGCCGCGTCCGGCTGGCTTACTTCAGCTTCCAGATCAAGCAGACGCTGTTCAACTTCTTCGAGTTTGGCAAACATTTTATTAAATACAAACAGGTTTCAGGTTTTCTGATGCCGGAATCAGGTTGGTGAGTGGTCAAGATCGGTAAATTTGCGGCGCACCGCGGCGGCCTGGCCGCAGCTCATAGCCCCTTCCGGGCAGCTTCCGGCCAAACAGCCGGGCCCGGCATTCTTAAACAGGGCCGGCGCGACTTTGCAGACTTCAACCAGCATCGCGGTGGCCAGGGTCCGAATTTCCCACTGGGCCCGGTTACAGCAGCGTAAACGGAAGAAATGCCTGAGTTCGCGAGCATTCATAGTCATGAGCAAGCGTGAATGGGCGGCGTTGGGCAGGATGAAACGCGCGTCTTCGGCGGCGATCCCGGCCTGCCGCAAATCGGCATAAAAATCGGCCAAATGCCGCATCGTTTCAGCGTAGCGGGCGGCAAGTTCCGGCCGGGCCGCGATTGATTCCGGAGTTTCGTAGGCAAAACCGCCGTCAAAAGCAACGTAACGCTGGCTTTGCTGGGCGAAAGAGGCCAGACGATGGCGCACCAGCTGATGGGTCAAAGCCCGGGAGACGCCTTCAGTAACAAAAGTAAAAACCGCGTGTTCCAGAACTCCGTGATGACCGATAGCTAAAACCTTTTCGATCATCTTCAGGTCGTCTTCCGGATTGGAACGCTGCTTGAGAGCCCGGCAATCAACCTCGGCATAACAGAGCCGGGCGGCGGTCGCGACCACGCGCTCGGCTTCAGGGGTATAGGTCAGCAGAGAGACAAACAAACCTTGAAAGACCGGCTATTTATTGTATTTACGCCGGAATTTCTCGATACGACCGGCGGAGTCGACAAATTTCTGCTTGCCGGTGTAGAAAGGGTGGCACTGAGAACAAACCTCGACCTTGATCGTCGGTTTTGTGGAACGGGTTTCATAGCTGAAACCGCAGCTGCAGACAACTTCACATTTTTCGTATTTAGGGTGGATACCTTCTTTCATGATCCTCTTAAAAACCTCCAGTATATTTTATCCGCGACGCACAGGAAACGCGCCATCTACATCTTTGGCGGATAAATGTCAATAAAATTTGTCAATTTAACAGTTCATCGAGTCGAGAAAAGCGGCGTTATTTTTAGTGCCTTTCATTTTCTCAAGCAGAAATTCCATACCTTCGACGACACTCATCGGCTGGATAAATTTTCTTAAAATCCAGATCCGCTGCAGATCCTGCGGGTCGAGCAGAAGGTCTTCGCGGCGGGTGCCGGAGCGGATAACGTCAATTGCCGGAAAGGTGCGTTTGTCAGCGAGGCGGCGGTCGAGGTGAAGTTCCATATTGCCGGTGCCTTTAAACTCCTCAAATATAACTTCATCCATCCGGCTGCCGGTATCGATCAGCGCGGTGGAAATAATAGTCAGGGAACCGCCGTCTTCAATGTTGCGGGCGGCCCCGAAAAAGCGTTTCGGTTTATGCAGGGCGTTGGAGTCAACCCCGCCGGAAAGCACCTTGCCGCTGGCTGGAATCACCGTATTGTAGGCCCGGGCCAGGCGGGTGATGCTGTCTAAAAGAATAACGACATCCTGCTGATGCTCAACCAGGCGTTTGGCTTTCTCGATAACCATTTCCGCGACCTGCACATGGCGTTGCGGCGGCTCATCGAAGGTTGAGGAAACCACTTCACCGCGGACCGAGCGTTTCATATCGGTGACTTCTTCCGGCCGTTCATCAATCAGCAGCACAATCAAGGTAATATTGGGGTGGTTTGCGGTTAAACTGTTGGCAATTTGTTTTAAGAGCACGGTTTTACCAGTGCGCGGCGGTGCGACAATCAAACCGCGCTGGCCTTTACCGATCGGGGTCATCATATCCATAACCCGGACGGCATAGCTGTCATGTTCCCGTTCGAGTTCGAAACGTTCATTCGGAAAAATCGGGGTCAGGTTGTCGAAAAGAATCTTTTCACGGGAAGTTTCCGGCGATTCATGGTTGACTTCGGCAACTTTAAGCAGGGCGAAATAGCGTTCGCCCTCCTTCGGAGCCCGAATCTGTCCGGCAACGGTATCGCCGGTCCGCAGGTTGAAACGTCTAATCTGAGAGGGTGAGACGTAGATATCGTCGGGGCCGGAGAGATAGTTAAAGTCCGGCGCCCGCAAAAACCCGAAACCATCCGGCAGGGTTTCAAGCACCCCTTCACCAAAGATCGCCCCATTTTTGCTGACTTCAGCCCGCAAAATGGCAAAGATAAGCTCCTGGCGCCGCATACCCGCGGCCCCTTCAACCCGCATTTTGCGGCCGAGTTCGGTTAATTCAGAGATTTTTTTACTTTTCAGATCAGACAGATTCATACGGTTTCCTTAAATTTTTGCGCACCACGTCGTAGGTAAACGACATAATTTACATGATTTATAGGTTTAAGAGGCTTTTTATGAGATATATTTATGAGTTGTTTTTGAATTCGAATAGTTTTGACAGGAATCAGGGATTTGTCAGCCTGGACGCGCTCAACTGATTATGTACCAAGGTTAAATCGGAATGAATTACCGGAGCAGCATTTACTAATGCGGGAACAATCCCCGCAACCCAAACGGTACCTCGCGGCCCGCACCCAAGGGCAATCCGCTGGTCGCAAATAAGTGCTCTTATCAGAACATTTTCTGATTATTAAATCTTGTTTTTTGGTGCAGAAAATAACCTGTAAGGTACTAATGCGGGAACAAATCCCGCAACCCAAGCGACCTTATTATGACCCGCAAATAAGTGCTCTTATCAGAACATTTTCTGATTATTAAATCTTGTTTTTTGGTGCAGAAAATAACCTGTAAGGTACTAATATAAAGGGGATGAATTTAATTAAAACCCAGGGGGATTTCCCGGAAGCAAGGAAACAAGGTGAGCTTCGATTTCTGCGTATAGAGAATTAAATGCTGATTGTCAACCTTTTTTTATCAGGGCGTAACTTCATCAGGGTAAACAGTTAAATGGCTGTCTCAGGGGGTGAGCCGGTTTTTGCATTCGCGTAAGGCCTTTCCGCGATGGCTGATCGCGCTTTTTTCCGCCGCGCTCAACTGGGCCATAGTGACATTATAATCCGGGGCCGGGAGAAAGATGGGGTCGTAACCAAAGCCTTTTGTCCCTTGCGCCCGGCGGGCAATCCGGCCTTCACAGCGGCCGCTGAAAACATACTCGGCGCCGCTCGGGGCGGCAAGGACCATAACGCAGACAAAGGCGGCCTGACGCCGGCTATCGGGGATATCCGCCATTTCCCGCAGCAGTTTTTGATTGTTTTCCGCATCGCTGGCCTTGATTCCGGCAAAGCGGGCCGAATAGATGCCCGGAGCGCCGCCAAGGGCGTTAACCACCAGGCCCGAATCATCACTTAAAGCCCAGCCGCCAGTGGCCGCGACCACCGCCCGGGCCTTTATCCGGGCATTTTCAGTGAATGTCCGGCCGGTCTCTTCCGGCATTTTCAGTTCCGGGAAGTCCCGCAGGGTCGCGATTTCAATGTCGCTGCCGGCAAGTAAGGCCTGTAATTCTTTAAGCTTACCCAGATTGCCGGTCGCCAGTATCAGTCGGGAGTCGATTTTTATAGTTCTCAATTTTCTGACTTATCGTAACGGGTTGTTTTTGAAAGTTTAACGGAGTTTTTGTGAAAATGATGTAACTATTCAGCCTAATTTTACCCCCCCCCCACCTTCTGGAGGGAGCGGGGGTGGTTTTTCGTAAGCGGTTGCGGAAACGATTTCGTTGTTTTTCGGAAGCGAGCGGGAGCCCATTAG
>WFRP01000272.1 GCA_015486505.1 Pseudomonadota bacterium
CGATTTCGTCGTTTTTCGAAAGCGAGCGAGAGCCCATATGCATTGCAACTGTTTGAGCGTAAGCGAGTTTTGCAATGCGGGCGTAGCGAGTGTAAGGAAAAACAGAAATCTTAACGCCTAGCGGAGAAAAGCCGCACCCGACCCCAGATTTAGTACCTTACAGGTTATTTTCTGCACCAAAAAACAAGATTTAATAATCAGAAAATGTTCTGATAAGAGTACTTATTTGCGGGCCGAAAAGGGCCGTTTGGGTTGCGGGAGTTAGTTCCCGCATTAGTGCCTTACAGGTTATTTTCTTGTTTTAAAACAAGAAAATGTTCTGATAAGAGCACTTATTTGCGGGCCGCAAGGCCCTGTTTGGGTTGCGGGAGTTGTTCCCGCATTAGCTGAATAGTTACAAATTTTTTTGAGGTATCTATGTCTTTCCGCAATCAAGTAAAGCTGCTCAATCCGAGATTAATTCTTGCCGGCATTACCCTTTTTCTGATTTGCTTAATTCTGCCGCTGATGAGCCTGGCGGAAACGCCGGTATTTCAGCAAAATACCAGTCACGACGCGTTTTCGGTTCCCGACAGAACCGAAAAAAAATCCGTCACCGGCATCGATTCGGGGAAATATGAGCTTGTGGTTGACAGTTCTTTAATCAGCCGCTCCTTAATGAGTGACAAAGGGACAATTGATCTTAACATAGAATTTGCTTCAGGTTCGGCCCGGCTGACCGACAGGGCCGGCCGCCAGATCAAACAGATTGCCCAGGCTCTGAAAAATGAAAATCTTAAAAATGAAAAATTTATGATTACCGGCCATACCGATGATCGCGGTTCCGCGAAAGCCAACCTGAAACTTTCCGAAAAACGGGCTTTACGGGTCAAAAACGCTCTGGTCGACTCAGGGATTTCTGCAACCCGCCTGCAAACACAGGGGATGGGTGAAAGTAAACCGGTAGCCGACAACCACAGCGCCGCCGGCAGGGCCCGCAACCGGCGGGTAACCCTGTCCAGGATAAAGGACATCTCTAATGATTAAAATTTTCACGGGAAATTGATAAATCGGGAGATTGATAAAA
Organism: Pseudomonadota bacterium; assembly: GCA_015486505.1. Lineage (GTDB taxonomy): Bacteria > Desulfobacterota > Anaeroferrophillalia > Anaeroferrophillales > Tharpellaceae > Tharpella. Next base: position 1,067 of record WFRP01000272.1, read on the forward strand.
TGAGACCGCAAAAAATATCAACCGCAAAGCGGCTGCCGGTATTATTAGCCTGTCTTTTAATTTTGACAGTTTTCCTGATTGCCGCGGATTGGAACCTGTGTATCGCCGGAACCAGCCCCGACAAAAACCGCTACAGTTACAGAGCGGGGACAAAGCAGGTCAATCTTGCTCCCAGCCCGAACCTTGTGGTTGTCGATAGCAGCAAGAGTGCGAAAAAAGATTTACATACCAGATCACTGGCTGAGATCGGGATTGTTCTGGACCCGTTAAGCCGGCAAAAAGCCCTTGCCGACCGCGGTCTGAAACTCTATCGCAAAACAGAATCATCTCCGGACAATCATGAAAAAGGGCTCAAATCTCTGGTCAAAGATCGCCTTGATGACGCGAATGTAATAACCCAACCGGTTTTTGAACAGGGCGAAGTTCTGCTGATTCCCGGTGCTGAAATCATTGTCAGATGCAAAAAGAACCAGGATACGAAACAACAGCGCAGCTTTTTAAATTCACTGAAAACGGATCTCGGTATCAGCCGGATTCAGGCTACCGGCAGCGGCAGTTTTCTGCTGACAATTAACCACCCCGACGATGGCCGCTGCTATCAGGTTTGCCGAAAGCTTATCCAACTTGCCCCAATTGCCGACGCCGAGCCCAACCATCTGATAATTACCCTCGATGATCAGAAAAGCCGGTTGACCAATTTTGATATCCGGGTTGCAACCGACACAAAAACGCAAACCATTCTCACTCCGGCAACCAGACCTAAAAAGTTGTCGGCAAAACCAACTGCGGCGGCCAGCCCGGCCACTGATCCGGCAGATCAGGATTGGCAGGTTCTGGCCGCTATTGATGCTGAAAAAGCAGACTATCCTCCTCCAGGCTGGATTTTGACCTGCGGCAAAGGTAAAACTGCCGCGGCCTGGGGCCGGACAAAGTACCGGGCTTTGGCCGGCGGGCATTCGCTCTACTGTGCGGCTTATGGGCCGGGAGCCGTCGCCGCCCCCGGCCCGGCTCCGGTCAATATGGCCGGTTATCTTGTCTCTCCGGCACTTGACTTAAGCCCTTTCAATGAAGTTTATGTCGAAGTCTGGTTCTATGCCAAAAATGAGATTTTACTGGATGAGCAAAACCGGCCGCAGGCCCGGGATCTGCCGGTAATCGGGATTACCGACGGCAAAAAAAGCTGTGAAAAATATCTGACGATAATCCACGCCCAGGGTGACTGCACCAAAGATCCGACCACTAAAAATGGTTGGCGTAAATGCCTTTTTCGAATACCGGCGGCGTTTCACAAAGCCGGTATAAAGGTCTGTTTTCTCTATATCAGTGACGGCAAGAGCCCCAGGGAAGGATGTTACCTTGACAATATCCGGATTATCGGCCGGAGGGCCTCCAGAAAAGACGCGAAACTTGGCAACGACCCCTACTGCGGAGCGCAGTATGAACTCATCAATCGCGGTCAGATAGCGGGTCTGGGAACCCCCGATAATGATATGGATGTAACTAAGGCCTGGAAGTTAACTGAAATAGATAAGGATCTGGTCGTCGCCGTTATTGACGACGGAGTCGAGCTTGAACACCCGGATCTCAATCTGGTTCAGGGCTATCGGCCCGACGGTTCCGCCGGCGGCGGCCCGACTTCCGACGAGGCTGACCACGGCACCAGCGTGGCCGGAAATATCGGCGCTGTCGGCAATAATAATATCGGAGTCATCGGCATTGCCCCGAATGTTAAAATTATGCCGATTAACGGCGGGAATTCCGTTATTGAAAGAGCGGCGGCCATCCGGCTCGCGGTAAATAAGGGCGCCAGAATTATCAATAATTCCTGGGGCTGGGTCGGGGCCCCTTCAGTAGAAATTGAAAACGCCATTGCCGATGCCTTGCAGGCCGGAGTGGTAGTTCTGTTCGCCGCCGGCAACGGTCCCGACCGGCCGCCGTTTACCTACGATGTTGCTTTCCCCGGAAGACTTACTGAGAACTATGATCTTATCTGTGTCGGAGCCACCAGCATGACCGATGAACACAAATCGGCAGCCAGCAGTGACGGTGAATTCAGTTGGGGCTCAAGCTATATCGGCCCCGGCCCCGATGTCTGCGCCCCCGGCCCCTGGAGCTATACCACCGACCGGATCGGAAAACTCGGTTACAATGACGGCAGCGGCGAGATTGACGCAGATTATTGCTCAAGTTTCGGCGGGACCTCATCATCATGTCCGAAAGTCACCGGCGTTGTCGCATTAATGCTCTCGGCCAACCCCGAATTAACTCCGGCCGAGGTCAAAAACATCCTGAAAAAAAGTGCCGATGACATCGATAAACCAGGTTTTGACGACAAAACCGGGGCCGGCCGGGTCAACGCTTTCAAAGCCGTCCGGATGGCCCGATTAGAACTCAAACCGGAACCTGCCCCCGAAAAAAAATCGGCAAAGCCTGGCAACCAACGCTCAATTGATGCCTTTTCCAGCCCCGGCCGGAACCAGCCGAAAAACCTTCCCCCACATTCCCCCAAACAAAACAACTGGCAAAATGTAGTTGAATAGGTTTACTTTTTTATAAAAAGGACTCCCAAATTTCAAACAACTTCCGAGCAACACGATTTTGGCAGGAGGTTCAGGAAAATGAAAAAGAGCCAACACATAAAAAAAATCCGCCGGGCTGTTATCTGGCTGAGCCTGATGCTGTTATTACCGGGAATCGTAATATTAACCTCCTGCAGTGACAGTAACAAACAAAGTGAAAGCAGTAATCGCAAATCCGCGCAAACGGAAAACCTGGGCCGGAGCCGGAGTATGCGCGGCATTCAGCCGGTCAGTAAAAGTGCGGCAAAAGTTAAGCAGAAACGTCTGGCGATGGTTGTCGGCAACAGTGATTATGAAAAATCGAAGCTGAAAAACCCGGTTAATGATGCCCGGAGCATGGCCCGGCTGCTGCGGCGGCTGGATTTTGATGTGGATCTGGTGGAAAACGGCAAGCGCCGGGAAATGGTAAGTAAGATGAATGCCTTCGGCCGCAAATTAAGCCAGGTCGATGTCGGTCTTTTCTACTATGCCGGCCACGGAATTCAGGTTAAAGGCCGCAACTATCTGATTCCCACCGATGCCGTCCTCGAAAGCGAAGGCGATGTTGAATTCGAAGCGATTGATTTAGGTCGGGTACTGAGCAAAATGGAAGACTCCCGCTGCCCGCTTAATATCGTCATTCTTGATGCCTGCCGCGACAACCCCTTCGCCCGCAGTTTCCGCAGTACCACCAAAGGCCTGGCCCTGGTTGACGCGCCGCGGGGAACCATGCTGGCTTTCTCAACCGCGCCCGGCTCCGTCGCCGCTGACGGTGAAGGCAGCAACGGTATCTACACCAAATACCTGCTGAAAAATATTGAGCGTCCCGGCTTGAGTATTGAAGAGGTTTTTAAACAGGTCCGCATCGGCGTTGTCAACGAGACCAACGGCAAACAAACCCCCTGGGAATCATCTTCATTAATGGGGAGTTTTCATTTTCAGGAGAGTAACGAAGGTACCGCTACGGCCGCAAAGACCAACAATACAACATCGACTGAAACCGCAGCACTTACCCCGGCACAAAAGCCGGTTCCGGATGTCTCTGAACCTGCCCCCCGGGCTTCCGCAAATAATGCCGCCCCGAAACCACAGGCACAAGCACAATTTAAAACAGTTCCAAAGGCAAAACCGGTCCAAAAAGCAAAACCCAAACAGGTTGCGAGCATTAAACGCCAACCGGCAGCGGCTCCGGCGGTTAAACGCCCGCAGTTGTCGGCCGAAGTCCGCAAATATATCAGGATGCTTGAATCAACAAACGCCAAAGATCAGCGTTACGCCGCCAAAAAAATCTACAAAAACTATCTCCACAACCGGACTTTGCTTGAGGTTGTCAATCAACAGCTTTTGCGCGGCTATAAAAAAAGGACTAATAATCGCCTCTATGTCGATACCATGTCCTGGTTCTGCAATGTTCTCGGCCGTTCCCAACAATCCCGCTACGCTGCCACCCTGGAGAAAGTCGCCGACTCCGACGTAAACCGAAAACTGAAAAAATATGCCCGCAAAAACCTTAAGTACCTGCAATAAACGTAACTATTCAGCCGAATTTTAACTGCCCTCCTTCCGGGATGCAAGCTGTACAAGCTGGGATCAGGCTTGACTTATGGGTATTTAAAAAAAAGAAGCTTCGGCTTCTTTTTTCAGGCAAGCACGATTGCCCGTTGGAGAGCGCTAATTCGGTCGCGAAGTTGGGCGGCATGTTCGAAATTAAGCTCTTTGGCGGCTTTTGCCATCTCCTTTTCCCACTTCCGCAGGGCGCGATCGCAGGCCCGGGTTCCCTTGGCAATCAATTCGGTAAAATCCTCTTCACGAAAGTCTGAGGAACCGGATTCAGAATCTGCATCTACTGCGCTGCCGTATTCTACTTCAATCGTTTCCTGTACGCGACGGACGATGGATTGCGGAGTAATTTTATATTCGGCGTTATAGGCCAGCTGTTTCTCCCGGCGCCGCGCCATTTCGGCAATCGCGCCGGTCATTGAACCGGTTTCACGGTCAGCATAAAGAATGACTTTGCCGTTAAGATTACGGGCGGCCCGGCCGGAAGTCTGAATCAGGGAACGATGCGAACGCAGAAATCCCTCTTTATCGGCATCAAGAATCGCGACCAGGGCAACTTCCGGAATATCGAGCCCTTCACGCAACAGATTGATACCGACCAGAATATCGAAAGTGCCCAGACGCAGCTGGCGAATCAATTCGACCCGCTCCAGCGTATCGATATCGGAGTGGAGATAGCGCACCTTGAAATCGAGTTCACGCAGAAATTGACTTAGATCTTCGGCCATACGTTTAGTCAGCGTCGTCACCAGAGCCCGGTTGCCGGCGGCAACCGTTTCCCGCAGCCGGGCGATAACATCATCAACCTGATTGCGGGCGGGACGCACCTCGATTTCAGGATCGACGAGACCGGTCGGCCGGATCACCTGCTCCACTACCTGCTCCGCGACCTCAAGTTCGTAATCGCCCGGGGTCGCGGAAACATAGATGGTCTGACCGCTGCGTTGGGCAAATTCATCAGCTTTAAGAGGCCGGTTGTCAAGGGCTGACGGCAGCCGGAAACCGTATTCAACCAGGGTCGTTTTTCGCGAACGGTCGCCTTTATACATCCCCCCGATCTGGGGCACGGTAACGTGGCTTTCATCAATAATTATCAGGTGGTTACGGGGCAGATAATCCATCAATGTCGGCGGCGCGTCACCGGGGGCCCGCCCGGTGATATGGCGGGAATAGTTTTCAATCCCGGAACAGAAACCCATCTGTTCAATCATCTCCAGATCAAACATTGTCCGCTGTTCCAGACGCTGGGCTTCGAGCAGTTTCCCCGCCTCTCTCAACTCCATCAGGCGCTCGTCAAGCTCATCCTGAATTGCCGTAAACGCCCGCTGCCGCTCTTTTTCCGGAGTTACATAGTGACTGGCCGGATAGATGGTGAATTTATTCAGTTTCTGATGCGGGCTGGAAGTCAAGGGATCAATCAGGGAGAGGCTTTCAAGTTCGTCACCGAAAAACTCAAGCCGCAAAGCGCTCTCTTCCATATTGGCCGGGAAAATATCGACAATTTCCCCGCGCACGCGAAAGGTGCCGCGATGAAAATCATAATCATTACGGGAATA